>JBNJFW010000099.1:0-5608 GCA_051747165.1 Elusimicrobiota bacterium
TACATATTTTCAGCAGATGGGAGGACTTAATATTAAACAGATACCCCTTGAGCTTACATACGGCCTGGAAAGAATAGCCATGTTTCTGCAGGGAGTGGACAATGTTTTTGATATACAGTGGAACAGCGATTATACTTACGGAGATATACACCTTAAAGATGAAAAAGAGTTTTCCAGATATAATTTTGAAGAGTCCGACCGGGAATTCCAGAAGATAATTTTTGAGAAAAGCGAAAAATCGTGTTACGGCCTTGTTAAAAAAAACCTGACACGCCCCGCTTATGACTTTGTTCTTAAAGCCTCCCACAGCTTTAATATACTTGACGCCTCCGGGGCTCTGAGCGTTACGGAAAGAAACAGATATATTGACAGAGTCAGGAAGATGTCCAGCGCGGTGGCCGAAAAATTCACAGAGGAAGATAATAATGACGGATAAAGAAAAAAAGCACCCTCTTTTAATTGAAATAGGCTGTGAAGACCTTCCTCCCTTTGACCAGACCATTATACAGCAAAGCGGAAGCGAAGTCTTTAAGAATATTCTTAAAGAAAAGAGAATTAAAAGCTCTCCAGTAAAAGTCATGGCCGCTCCCAGGCGTATTGCTATTACGGCACAGTGGGTGGTTGAGTTTCAGCAGAAAGAACATGAAAAGATAAAAGGACCTCCGGCTACAATAGCTGTTAAAGACGGCAGCCCAACTAAGGCAGGTTTGGGATTTGCCCGCAAGATGGGAGTTCAATTTAAAGACCTGAAAAAAGAAGAAATTTCCGGCAGTGAATACTATTTTTTTGTAGAAGAAAAACCCCGACTTTCTCTTAAAGATATGCTGGGCTCAATAATATCGGAGTTTCTGGAAAATTTAAAACTCAATGAAAGTATGAGATGGCCGGGAGCCGAAGTGAAGTTTGTGAGGCCGGTAAGATGGATTACTGCCAAACTGGGCTCTTCTTCCCTTGATTTTAAGTTTGAAAATATTAAATCCTCTCCTTTCACCCGCGGGCACTATATTTTTGCCGACAGAAAAGTTAAGGTGGAAGATGCATCCGGATACGAAGAAGTTTTAAAAGACAACTATGTTCTGGTTGACCATGAAAAAAGAAAAAAAGCGCTTTTAAAAACGCTTAATGATTCTTTAAAAGACAGTAAAAGCCGTATTGTAAAAAATGAAAAACTTTTAGAGGAAATAAACAACTCAACCGAGTATCCGACTGCGGTGAAAGGAAAGTTTTCTAAAAAATATCTCCGCCTGCCCCGGATTATAATAGAGGCCTGCCTCATATACCACCAGAAATACTTTCCGGTTGAAGATGAGAAAAACAATCTCTTAAACTATTTTGTAGCTGTCAGGGACGGCCTCGGCGGCCATCTTGATCAGATAAGAAAAGGATATGAAAAAGTTCTTGTAGCCCGTCTGGAAGACGCCGACTTTTTTCTTAAAAAAGACCGCCGCAAGCCTCTGATAGAGCACGTGGAAGGGCTTAAAGGAATAGAATTCACCAGGGGGCTGGGTACTCTCTACGACAAGGCCCGGAGAATAAAAGGTCTTGCCTCTGAAATTGCCTTTAAATTAAATAAAGACGAGAAGTTTAAAAAAGACCTGGCCAGAGCAGCTCTTTTAGTTAAAGCGGATTTAAGCAGCGCGGTAGTAAATGAATTTCCCGAACTGGAGGGAAAGGCCGGGAGCGTTTACGCCGAAATGGATGGTGAGAATAAAAAGGTGTCCGAGAGCATATACCAGCATTACCTTCCTGTTGATTTTGAAGATGTAATACCTGCGCTTGATGAAGCGGCCGCAGTCGGAATTGCCGACCGCCTGGATACCATTGCGGGAAACGTGGCAAAAGGAGTAAAAGCAAGCGGTTCCAGGGACCCCTTCGGCATAAGGAAAGTATGCCGGGGAATGCTTAGAATTTTAGTGGAAAAAAACTGGCTTTTAAATCTTAACGAACTTATTCTTAACTCACTTGAACTGTATAAAAAAGGAAATGTAAATTTTTCCGGCGAGGCCCGCTCTGACATTGAAGATTTTATAAAATCCATGAGGGACAATATGCTTCTGGAAAATTTTCCCCATGACACTGCCCGCTGTGTTTCTTCCGGCTCTGTTATAAATCCTGCGGAAAGTTTTATTAAAGCCCGGGCTGTGGAAAAAATCAGGGCGGAAAATGATTTGGATTCAATAGCTGCGGCATTTAAACGTATAAATAATATTATCCGTCAGGCCGGAGATAAGAACATAGAAATAGATAAAAAATACGATGAAAGAAAGTTTGTCGACAGCTACGAAAAAAAGCTCGGAGCCCTGTTTAAACAATATGAAAAAAAGGTAGAAAATTATTTAAAAGAAAATGATTTTGAAAGTATTTTAAAGCTTTTATGCTCTCTTAAAGAAAGCATTGACGCTTTTTTTGACCATGTCCTTGTAATGGACCCAAATAAAGACCTCATGAAAAACCGCCTGGCCCTTTTAAATAATATTATTGAGCTTTTTTCCCCCGCCGGAGACATATCTCAGCTTGAAATAAAAAACAAATAAATTTCTTCTTTAAGAAATTTTATTGCTTACCCTTGCTGTCAGCAATGGATATTTCAAGGGCCTGCCTGTTTAATGCCTTTGAATAGGCTTCCTCGGAGGATATTATTCCGTGCTCTATAAGCACCTGTAAATGCTGCTCCAGAGTCTGCATCCCTTCATCCCTGGCCAGCTGTATGGTAGAGTATATCTGTGAAATCTTTTCCTGACGGATAAGGTTTCTTATTGGGGAAGTGGTCACCATGATTTCCATGGCAGCCACCCTGCCTCCTCCCTTTCTTTTTACCAGGGTCTGGGAGATAACCGCGCGTAGCGATTGCGAGAGCATATAGCGCACCACGGTTTTTTCTTCCGCGGAAAAAACATCTATAATTCTGTCAATAGTCTGGGGAGCGCTGCTGGTATGCAGGGTGCCAAAAACAAGGTGGCCCGTTTCCGCTGCCGTAAGGGCAAGCTTAATGGTTTCCAGGTTCCTCAGCTCTCCTATTAAAATTATGTCCGGATCTTCTCTTAAAGCCGAATAAAGGGCTTTATTGAATCCGTGGGTATTGCGAAAGACCTCGCGCTGGTTTATAAGGCATTTTTTGCTTTTATGAAAATATTCTACCGGATCTTCAATTGTAAGTATATTTTTATATTCCCTGTTATTCTTGTAGTCAATTAAAGCTGAAAGGGTGGTTGATTTTCCCGAGCCGGTGGGCCCGGTTACCAGAACAAGTCCGGAAGGCGTGTTAACTATGTCTTTTAGTTTGCTGGCGCAGCCTATTTCTTCAAGCTTCATAAGCTTGGCCGGTATGGACCGGAAGGCCGCTGCCGGCCCCCGGTACTGGTTAAAAGCGTTGACCCTGAATCTGGAACCATCCGGTATTTTATATGAGAAATCTATTTCCAGGTCTTCTTTGTAAATTTTCTTCTGCTTTTCATTCATGACATCCTCTATTAAGCCTAAAACAGTTTGCCGGTCAAAAGGAGGCAGGTTTATTCTGTACATATCCCCGTCTATTCTTATAATAGGGGGCATGCCTGCAGATATATGAAGGTCGGAAGCTTTTTTGTTCATGGTAAAAGTCAGAAGCTCAGATATAGCCGGAGGCCGGGACTGGGCCGCAAACAGAAGGTATATGAAATCAAGCAGTATTTTGTATTCGTGAAACTCCGGGCTATTAAGTGCAACATTAATTTCAGGTTTTCTTTTCTGCTTATAACGGAGAAGCTTTTTTCTGTAAGCCAGGATGCTTTCCCCCAACTTGAAGTCTTTTCCGTAAACCGAAGCGTTTTTTTCAAAAGTCTCATCCGGAACCACGTTTTTAAGTTTTCCGTAAAGTTCAATTAACGATGAGAAAAGCAAAAGCAGGTAAGAGCTTTTTTTCATCTGCAGATGCCCAGCCGCCTCATCGGCGCTTCTTTTTTCCAGTGCCAGGGCAATTGCCTGTTCTTTTTCCGGGTCTTCCAGCAACTTCATTTCTTCTTTTGTAATATATATCCTGGCGCTAAGTTTTTCCCCCACCAATTTTATTATGGTGGCCATCGTATTGTCCTGCGAATCGTCAAAAATGCTTTTCTTTAATTTTCTCACCGCGCTTATAACAGAGGAGTTGAAAGCTGTTTTTTCCATTTCAAAAACCCCGGCCCAGTAATCAATATCGGGGGGGTTCTGAAAACTAAGCAAAAGAGACCTTCTTTCCTCCGAGTTGCAGGAACTTCGCACAATTTGCAAAAAACTTTGCCTTAATTCTTTTACATAAGCGGAATTAAAAGGATTAAGTTCTACCCCCGTTGTTTTAGCCTGCCCCGGCCCGCCGCTGTAGGCAAGCTCCCATTTCCAGGTAATATAGGCCTGCTCTTTTTCTTTATCCTGTTTTATAATAAGGAAGGTTATGTAATTGCTCATCATATCCAGAATCCATTCTGCGTATGTTCCTGCTTTGGGATTATAGGTATGAATGGTTTCCCGGGCCTTTTCCAGTATTGTCCTTATTATATTCTCCTTATCCGAGTCAGGAGGTAAATGGAAGTTTTCAATAGATCCCTCCAGAAAGCGATGCGTTTCCTTATCAAGCCTCCGGGTATCTTCCACCCCTCCGCACCTTGCGTCCACTATAAGACCGAAAATGTTTGATTGTTCTAAAAGCTGCATTTTATTACCTCATTTTCTATTCCGTCTACTTAATAATCAATTCTGTTTTTGTACTCCGTAATCATTTTTGAAGAAGACTGAATATCCTCATCATCTTCATCCTCCAATGTTAACTCTATCTTTACAACCGTTTCAAAATCCTCTTTCTCAAAAGACAATGAGCTTATTCTGCCTATTATAGAGGTCTTATTTCCTACAGCATTGTCATCTTTATCATTAACATAGAGGGTATCGGTCGTGGTGTCCCAACTTAAAATTTTCCGGGGATTATGGTCTCCCGGGTAATATACAGTAACTTCGGTATCTTCGCCATCTTCCACTTCAACCCTGGAACCCTCTCTTATAATCCTGGCCATGCTCAGCACCGCATAGTGCGCGTCCCTGTCCAGGTTTATTTTTTTCTCTCCCCTTATCCAGCTGCTCATACCCCTGCTTATGATAACCCCTGCGGTTAAGAGTATTATTATGCTTATGGCAAAAGCACAGAGAAGTTCTGTCAGGGTGAAACCTTCATTTTTTTTTATGAAATTTATCATCAATTTAATTTGTACTTGTATTTATAATATATGTGCTCAACGTAAGCTCTTGATTACCATCCCAGCTTACGCTGAGCTCTACCGGCCTGTGGTTTTCTTGTATACCCCCGTTACCATCATCGTCTTCATTGTCATCCAGGATATCTACATTGATTGCAAATGTGGTGTCGTTTATTTCTTTTGTTTTTTCTGCTTCTGCTCTTTCTTCAATAAAGGCAAAATAAGTGGCGCCGCGCAGAAGTTCCATTTGTCCCGAAGCCAGCTGCAGGGCTCTTTCCCTGGTTACCGCTTTTTCAATAAAATCAGATCCGTGTATAAAAAAATGAAAGCCGGTCAGGGACACAACTCCTAAAATGGCCGTTCCTATAATCACCTCCATAAAAGTAAAGCCTTTTTTGTTTCTC
>JBNJFW010000100.1:0-5589 GCA_051747165.1 Elusimicrobiota bacterium
GGGCCATGGAGGATGAAAATACAGGCAGGATGATTATAGGAATAAGTTCTTCTTTTGAAACTGTCCGGGTAAATTTTTTCAAATCAATATTCGAGGGTATTGCTACCATGCTGTCTCTTATTATGCTTATCCTTCAATACATTTATTTAATGATAACCGGGGCAGTGAAGGCTGACCTGATGGGACCCATAGCAATAGGGGGGGAGATAACTAAAGCAGTAAGCCAAGGAATGGACAGTCTTTTGATGATGACAGCCTTGATAAGCGTAAATTTGGGTATTATAAATATATTTCCGATTCCGGTTCTGGACGGAGGGCATATAATGTTTGCTTTTATTGAGAAAATAAAAGGTTCTCCCGTAAACAGAAAAGTTATGGAAGTGGCCAATATGATAGGCCTTATCCTGCTTTTACTGCTTTTAATTTATGTTTTCAGGTCGGATATATTGCGACTGAGATGATTAAAAGGCAGATTTTTATAGGAGATCTGGCGGTAGGGGGAGATAATCCTCCCCGGGTCCAGGGCATGCTCAAGAGCAGCCTTGAAGACGGAAAGGCCCTGGCCCGGGAGGCAGCGGCTCTGGTAGAAGAAGGGGCCCAGATGATAAGGTGCGCGATACCCCGCTCCGGGTGGGCAGAAAAAATACTGCCCTATTTAAAGGAAGCGGGTGTTCCCCTCATAGCGGACTGCCATTTTAGAGAAGAGGCTCCGCTGGAGGCCCTGGAAGCGGGTTTTGACAAAGTAAGGCTGAATCCGGGCAATATGAGAGAGAAGACAATAATGAAATCTGTTGAGGCCGCTCAAAAAAAAGGAGCGGCCCTGAGGCTGGGTTTCAATACCGGGTCCTGCCGGGCCCGCAGCCCGGAAGAGCTGGCCTCTTTTGCTCTTCAGTGGGATGAAAAAATTAAGAAAAAAGATTTTAAAAACTTTCTGGTTTCAATGAAGTCTTCTTCGGTAAGCTTCAGTGTGGAAGCCAACAGGTTTTTTTCTGCTTATTCCGACACCCCTCTTCACGTGGGAATAACAGCCGCGGGCGGAGGAGAAGACGGGATTTTAAAATCCGCTGTGGGGATAGGCTCCCTTCTTCTGGACTCTCTGGCGGATACTCTGAGAGTATCTATTACCGGGCCGGCCCGCGACGAAGTGAGAATTGCCTGCAGGCTGAGAGATATAGCCCTGGGCAATAGCCGGAAGCTTGAGATAATCTCCTGCCCGGGCTGTTCCAGGAGCAGGGTGGACGTGGCCGGTATTGCAGAAGAGTTTCGAAAAAGACTTTCCCCGCAGGACTTTAATAAACAGGCAAGTATTGCTATAATGGGCTGTGAAGTAAACGGTCCGGGAGAAGCAAAGGAATGCGATATGGGCATATGCGGAACAGAGAGGGGGGCTCTTTTAATAAGCAGGGGGGAAATAAAGGGCTCTCTTGAAAAAGCCGATATTATAAACAGACTGGTGGAAGAAGTGAGGAAATTATAATATGAAATCGGCCAGATATTCACAATACTTTATACCTACCCTCAAAGAGGACCCCAGGGAAGCCGAAATTGTTTCCCACAGCCTTATGATAAGAGCGGGCATGATAAGAAAGCTTGCTTCCGGCATATACGAATTTCTTCCCCTGGGCTGGAGAGTGGTAAAAAAAATAGAGCAGATTATAAGGCAGGAGATGGATTCTATACAGGGTCAGGAAATGCTCATGAGCGCCCTTCAGCCCCGGCAGCTGTGGGACAAGAGCGGAAGATGGGACCTATACGGTCCGGAGCTTTTAAGGTTAAAAGACAGAAAAGAAAGAGATTTCTGCCTGGGCCCCACTCATGAGGAAGTTATAACTTCAATTGTGGCCTCTGAAGTCCGTTCCTACAAACAGCTTCCCCTGCTTTTATACCAGTTTCAGATGAAATTCCGGGATGAAATAAGGCCCCGCTTCGGAATCATGCGGGCCAGAGAATTTTACATGAAGGACGCCTACAGTTTTGACACCACAGAGCAAAAGTGCCGGGACTCCTACCGCCGGAATGTAGAAGCCTACAATCGTATATTCCAAAAATGCGGCCTGGATTTTGTTAAAGTAGAAGCGGCTACCGGGCATATAGGCGGAGAATCCTCCCACGAATTTATGGTCCTGGCCGATACAGGCGAAGAGGAGATAGCCTTCTGCAGCTGCGGATACGGAGCCAATACTGAGCTCGCCTCCTATAAAAGCCCCCCCTCTCCGAATTCTTCGAATAAAAATCAAAAAGAGCTTTCCCGTGTTTCCACCCCCGGCAAAAAAACAGTGGAAGAGGTGTCTGAATTCCTGGGAGAAGAAAAAGAAAAGTTCATAAAGACCTTAATATTTGAAAGCGACAGGGGCCCTCTTGCTGTATTGATAAGAGGTGACCACGAATTAAATGAAAACTCTGTACTTAAATTTGCTCCCGGAGCTTCACTGGCCTCCGAAAAGACCATAAAGGATATTAGTGGAGCCCCTGCGGGCTTTGCCGGGCCGGTAGGCATAAATCGGGACAAACTCTACAAAATGCTGGCAGACAAGTCAGTTACCAGTATAGAAAACGCCCTCAGCGGAGCCAACGAAAAGGATTTTCACCTGAAAAATATAAATTACGGCCGGGATTACGAGGCGGATGCGGTGGGAGATTTCAGGAGAGCCCGCAAAGGCGATCTCTGCCCCCGGTGCTCAGAAACTTTAAGTTTTAAAAGAGGAATAGAAGTAGGCCACACTTTTATCCTGGGAAAAAAGTATTCAAAAGCAATGGGCGCTCTTTTTACGGATTCCGACGGGCAGGAGAAAAACATGATTATGGGCTGCTACGGCATAGGAGTAACCAGAATAGCCGCCGCTTTAATCGAGCAGTCGCATGATAAGGACGGCATTATATGGCCCGCTCCCATAGCTCCCTTTCACATAAATATAATACAGATAGGCAAGGGCGCACAGGAAATTTGCAACCAACTTTATGAAGACCTTTCCGATGAATATGAAGTCCTGCTGGATGACCGGGATGAAAGCCCGGGGGTAAAGTTCAAGGATTCGCTTCTTATAGGCTGTCCCTTAAGTATTGTTGCGGGCCGGAAATATAAAAATGAGGGAAAACTTGAGCTGCAGTGGAGAAAAAGCGGAGAAAAAGAGTTAACGGAACCCGGGAACATAAAAAAAAGAATAAAGGAGACTTTAAAGAAATGAAAGTGAAATTATTGCTTATTATAGCCTTTATGCTGTCAACGATCGCCCCGGTCGGAGGACAGCAGGAGCAGGACATGCTTTTCAGCGACAACTGGAGAGAGAGACTAAAAGAGGTGGAAAAAATTTCCAGTTACCAGATTCCGGATGAAATTAAAATCAACCGGCTCCGGGTGGTTATAAATGACGAAAAAAAAGATGTTCGCCTTGCCGTACTTGAAGCACTTAAAAAAATCTCTTCTCCCGAAACCGTTCATTTGCTGAATGACGCCCTTTATGATTCAGACGGCGAGGTAAGAAAAAAAGCCCTCCAGGGTCTCATAGACCTGGGAGCCGGAGAATCAGTTAAAGCGGCTTTTTCGGACAGCCGGGAAGATATACGAATGCAGGCCCTCAGATATATTAACCGTATGGATATGGATTCCGCCCTGGAATATCTTTCAAGAGGAGTAACCGACCCCAGCAGGCAGATAAGGGAGTTTTCTATTGAACAGTTATACTCTAAAGTTTCTTATTCCCCCGAAACGGCTTTGCGGGTAATGAAAAAGCTCTCCCGCGCGGTGGATGTTCCGGATCGCGACTTAAGGATTAAGGCCATAAAGTACATAGACTCAATAGGGCAAATAGATGAATACCGACAATCCCCTGAACAAGAAACTCAACCGCAAGAGGAACCGGCTGGGGAGGAAGAAGGTGAAGAAGGCCGGGAAGATGAAGAAGGCCAGCCGGAAGAGCTTTCAGCTGATTCCGCTACAGATGAAGAAAGCACGGAAGAATTTCCCCCTCTTGCCCGCGAATCGGTAAAAGAAATAAGCAGCTTTCTCTCCCATGAAGACGAGCAGACAAGGGAAAAAGCGCTGCAAACCCTGGGCCAGAGGGGTACCGAGGACACCATAATTCATCTGGGAAAGGCCCTTCGCGACCCGTCCCGCTCCATAAGGCTTAAAGCAATAGACTACCTGGTAGAAATATCCCTGGATCCGGTAATAAGAGAGTTAAGCGGAGCCCTGGATCACGAGGACAGTCATACCCGGATGCAGGCCCTGGAGGGCCTGGGCTCTCTGGGCGGAGAAAGAGTGGTATCGGCAATAGCCGGAGCTCTTGAAGACAGCCGGAGGGAAATAAGGCTCCGGGCCATAGAGTATCTTTACCGCATATCCACCGATGCGGCCCTGGGCAGGCTGGCGGAAGCGCTTGAACACGAGGACAGCCATACAAGAATGGAGGCCTTAAAGGCCATAGGGCGCACCGGTGGGGAAAGAGTGGTGTCCTATCTGGGAGAGGCCCTTGAAGACAGCCGGAGGGAGATAAGGCTGCAGGCTATAGAATACCTTCGCAAAACAGCTTCAAATTCCGCCATAATAGAGCTAAGCTCTTCTATAGAGCACAAAGACCACCATACCCGCCGGGCGGCAGTTGAGGCCCTGGGCAGTATAGGGGGAGAAAATGTGGTTTCTCCTCTGGGCGAGGCCATAAAGGACAGCCGGAGGGAGATAAGAATATCGGCCATAAAATACCTTTCAGAAATAGCTTCAAATTCCGCTATAAGAGAGCTTGAAGCCGCGCTTGACCACGAAGACAGGCATACCAGAATGGAGGGAGTACAAGCCCTGGGAAGCATAGGAACAAACAGGTCCGTTCCCATGCTCCAGAAAGCCCTTGGGGATGAACGTCCGGATATACGAATGCAGGCGCTTGAATCACTGGAGTCTATAGGAACGCTTGAAGCCGTAAATACTCTTTCCCCGGCGGTAAGTGATCCCGACAGGCATGTAAGGGACAAAGCGGTGCGGATACTTGCTGTTCAGGGCGGAGATGAAGTACTGGAGGAATTAGGCAAAGCCCTTTACGATAAAAGAGTATTAATACGTTATAAAGCGGTGTATGCGCTGGCGGCGGTGGGAACAAATGCCGCAGCTCAAAAAATACATCCCGCCCTGCAGGATCCCGACATCAGGGTTAAAATGGCGGCTGTAAACTCACTGGGCAATCTGGGCTATGAAATAAGCGCCGATCCCCTGGGCGAGTTCCTGCTGAGAGAAAAAAGGCTGAGAGTTATGACCTCCCGGGCCCTGGGCAAAATAGGCAGCCGCCGGGGAATGAAATATCTGCTTGAAGTCCTTCCCGGCGAAAGAGGGGATGAGCTGGAGGCTATACAAAAGGCTATACACCGGATAAGCTCCGGAGAAAAAGAATAACAGCTTCCTGCTATTGACAAAACAGGAAGGTTCGTATTAGTATTGGTTTACACGGGGACATGAAAATCTTACCCGGAAAAGGAGGTGAATGATAATGTTAAAGATGAAAAGAGAAGGCGGTTTCACCCTGATCGAGCTGATGATAGTTGTAGCAATAATAGGAATACTAGCAGCCGTAGCCATACCCAGGTTTGCAAACCTGGTGTCCA
>JBNJFW010000101.1:0-5515 GCA_051747165.1 Elusimicrobiota bacterium
CCTCTCTTTTTGTCTCCCTTACCCTTGTGCCTTTTCTTTATTTAAATCTTGGGGCCAGAAAAGCTCCTTCCGGAGGGGGCAGGGATAAACAGGGGGGCATATATGCTTTCTACAGAAAGGTTATAGGCAGGTTGTTTAAATACAAGGTTTATATAATTGCCATTATGATAGTCCTGTTTGTTTCTGCTGTTATAGCTTTCAGGACAATTGATATGAACCTTTTTGAAACCCAGGATGAGAACAAGTTTACGGTTCATGTGGAGCTGCCCACCGGGGCCAGGCTGGGAGCTTCGGATGAGGTGGTAAACACGGTGGAAGCTATTTTAGAGGATATACCTGAAGTTGAAACCCTTTCTACAAGAATAGAAAAATGGTCCTCAAGAATTCATGTTACCTTAAAGGATGTAGAGAAAAGGGAGAGGAGCAAAGAAGAACTTAAAAGTTATTTGAGGCCTCAATTTGAAAATATTGACGCTTTTATCTATTTTCAGGAACCGAATGAAATGGCCGAGCAGGAAGTATTCATAGAGATTTTTGGGTATAATTATGACAAACTCAGGGAGCTGGCCACGGAGGTAGGGCAGCGGATGAGAGGGGTTGAGGGAATGGAGGATGTTAAGCTCAGAATGCGGGAGGGAAGACCGGAGAAAGTGGTTGTTCCCGACAGACGCAAGCTTGCGCTTACCGGTCTTTCCATATCGGATTTGGCCCAGAATCTTCATTCCCGGATTAGAGGCCTTGTGGCGACGCGTTTTCATGAGCATGCCAGAGAGATAGAGGTGATTGTAAGGCAGCATAAGCCTACGATATCGGAGTTTGAACAGTTTTTCGCAACGGAACTCATGAGTCCGGCCAAGGTCTTTGTCCGTTTAAATCAGTTTGCCGATTTTATTGACGCCGAAGCCCCCTCGGAAATATGGAGGAAAAACCGCCAGCGAATGGTCCAGGTTTCCGGAACCAGAAATGATATTTCTCTGGAAAAGGCGGTAAGAGACATTGAGCTTAATCTTGAGCCTATGGATTTTCCGGAAAATTACTTTTATGATATAGGCGGTGATTATGATTTTATGATGGAGAGCAGGGATGAGCTTTTTACCGCGCTTGCGCTTACGGTTCTGCTTGTTTATCTTGTCCTGGGAGCAGTATTTGAATCATATACCCAGCCTTTTATAATAATGGTTGCGGTGCCCATGTCTTTTATAGGGGTGGTGGCGGCTCTGCTTATAACTAAGAGCATGGTGTCAATGGGGGTTATTATGGGGGTTATTATGCTGGCGGGCATAGTGGTAAATAATTCCATAATGCTTATTGACCGGATAAACAGTCTTAAGGCTGATATGCCTCTCAAGGCTGCGGTGATTGAGGGCGCCTCCCAGAGGCTCAGGCCCATACTTATGACCACTATAACTACAATACTCGGGCTGCTGCCGCTGGCGTTAAAGGGTGGAGAGGGAAGCGGGCTCTGGCAGCCTCTTTCAATAGCTGTTATAGGAGGTATGATGACTTCTACTTTTCTGGTGCTTATAGCTATACCCTGTATATATATTTTAATTGAGGATGCCGGAGTTAAAGCAAAGGAAATAAGTAAATATTTATGAAAATAACTGAACTTGCGGTAAAAAGGCCTGTTACGACTGTGATGTTTTTTATAGGGATGATCATCATGGGGGTGATTTCAATAACCAGAACTCCCCGGGAGCTTCTGCCTTCTATGAGTTATCCGCAGATTACAGTTGTTACCAGATATTCGGACGCTACGCCGGAGGAAATTGAAAGACAGATAACCCGGGTGCTGGAGGAAGCTGTGGGCACGGTAGGGAGAATACAGGGGATAAATTCAATTTCCCGGGACGGGCTTTCCCTTATTATAGCCGAGTTTATGTGGGGCACCGATATGAATGTGGCTTCAATGGATGTAAGAGAGAAAATTGACCTGGTAAAAGAAAGGCTCCCCCGCGATTCCAAAGAGCCCATTGTAATTAAATACAATCCTTTTGAGCTTCCGGTAGTGACTCTTATCCTGACCAGCCGTTCGCCTGTTTCCGGGTCCGAAGATCTTTTTCAGATGAAGGAAAGGGCCGAAGATATTATAAAAAACAAAATCGAAAAAATAGATAGCGTTGCCTCCGTTGAGATAAAGGGCGGAAGGGAAAGGGAAATTATGGTTGAGGTACAGCAGGACAGGCTTATGGCTTCCGATTTGTCTCTGCTGGAGGTTGTGCAGATTATAAAAAATTCCAACCTGACCTATCCCGCAGGTACTATTGAAAAAGGCCGTTTTGAATACCTTATTAAAACCGACGGGGAGTACAAAAGCATTGCGGACATAAGAAATACCCCGCTGAAAATTGCCCGCTATGAAGAGAGGGAAGAAAACAGGATGAGATTAAACCGGCAGAGGGAGACTCCGAAAGGCCATATTTTTCTTTCCAATATAGCGGCAGTTAAAGACACTTTTAAAGAGAAGGAGGGGATTCTCAGGTATAACGGGCGCGAGGCTATAGCCATAGATATTAAAAGGCAGTCCGGCTCAAATGTGGTTGAAGTGGCGCGCAACATAATGGATGAGGTGGAAAATATAAAAAAACAGCTTCCCGAAGATTACAGGCTGGAAGCGGTTTACGACCAGTCCGAGTATGTGGAAAAATCAATCCAGGGAATAGCTTCTTCTGCTCTGGCGGGAAGTGTGCTTGCTTTTTTAGTTCTTTTTGTTTTTCTCAGAAGCATTAAAAACTCTCTGGTGGTGGCTCTTGCTATTCCGGTTTCGCTGGCAGGTACTTTTATATTTATATATTTTAATGATATTTCTCTTAACATGATGTCCCTGGGAGGGCTTGCCCTGGGCATAGGAATGCTGGTTGACAGCTCTATTGTGGTGCTTGAGAATATTTTACGATATAACCAGCAGAGTCCCAATAAACTTGTCCGCAACGCTATTTCGGGCACCACAGAAGTAACCGGGGCCATTATGTCTTCAACCCTGACTACCATAACTGTATTTTTTCCTTTTGTGTTTATAGCCGGGGTTGCCGGGCAGCTTTTTAAGGAGCTGGCCTTTACGGTGACTTTTTCTTTAATAGCTTCCTTTTTTGTGGCCCTTACTCTTATTCCCCGGATGGCTTCAAAAATAAATTACAGCAATGAAAAGGGGGAGCCTGAATGGACTTCAAAGTTAAAAAGGCTGTATATGTATTCGCTTAAGTCTTTTTTTAAAAAATCCGGCAGATACCTTCTTATAACTCTTATAGCTTTTCTTCTCTGCATGGCTTATCTTTTTCAGGCCGGGAAGGAATTTATTCCCCGGGCCGGCAGTGACCAGTTTATCATGAAGGTAGAACTGCCCTATGGTACCGTGCTTAGAAAAACAGATGAAACTATAAGGAAAATAGAAAGCATACTTAATGAGTTCGAGGATGTGCAGGATATTACCTCCAATATAGGAGCATCCGAGGGTGATACCGGGGAGGGGGGGACATATTCGCTTATGGGCCAGCATCAGGCCGAGCTGTCTGTAAGCGTTAAAAGCAGAAGCGCGGCCCGCATGGATAACATATTGAGCTCTTTAAGAAACAGAATAGAGGAAGAGGATATAGAGGCGGAAATAGAGTATGTAACTCAGGCCGGGGTCATAGGAAGCGCCATAGGAGGGGAAGCTCCTATTGAAGTTGATATAAAAGGAGAAAATATTGACGATCTTATACACATAGGAGGAGAGCTGGTTGAGGAATTTGAAGAAATACCTTTTCTTTACGGGGCTAAAAGTTCTTTTAGAGGGTACAGGCCGGAATTTAATGTTGTAGTTAACAGGGACCGGGCCTCCTTGTATAATATTTCCGCCCAGAATATAACCATGGCCGCTCAGACTGCCATTAAGGGCTATACCGCTACAACCTTCAGGCGTGATGACCAGGAAATTGATGTGAAGGTGAGGCTTGCCGGCGGTGAAGGGCGGAGAAATGTTGATATAGACAGGATTTTGGTTCGTTCCCCTATCGGCATTGATGTTGACCTGCGGCAGCTTGCGGATTTCGGAGAGGATGCGGTTACTCCCGAGATAACCAGGAAAGACGGAGTGAGGGCTGTTTCCGTCAGCTCGAATTACGGGGGAGTAAGTTTTGCAAGGGCTTTGGGGGCAGTGGAGAGAGTTGTTGAAAATATGCAGGGCAAATACGGCGATTATATGCTTGAAATTTCAGGAGACCAAAAGCAAATTCAGGAGTCCTTTAAAGCATTGATTTTCGTTATACTTCTTTCCATATTATTTGTTTATATGATAATGGCCTCGCAGTTTGAGTCGCTCTGGCAGCCTTTTATTATCATTTTTACTTTGCCTCTTTCTTTTATAGGGGTGGCGGCCATACTTTTTATTACCGGAATTCAGCTTAGCGTTATTGTTCTGCTGGGTATTATAATGCTGGGAGGAATTGTTGTTAATAACGGTATTGTGCTTATAAGCTATTATAATTTTATAGAAGGAGAGAGAGATATGAATTTAAATAATGTTATTGAAGCCTCTTCTACCAGGCTCCGGCCGGTTTTAATGACCGCGGTTACAACAGTGCTGGGACTGATTCCCATGGCCTTAGCAGGCGGAGAGGGAGCCGAATTCAGGTCTCCGCTGGCAATTACCGTTATAGGGGGACTTCTTGTTTCAACTTTTTTGACTCTTTATGTGGTTCCTGTTATATATTATTATGGCCGGGCATATATTATTAAAATAGGGTATTTTATAAAAAATGCCGGATGGTAATTAAAAGAAATAAATATAAAGTAAAGGTGATATCATGAAAATTAAATTGTTTTTTGGGGTATGGATTGCGATTCTGTCTGTTGTTTCTGCGGCCCGGGCTTCGCTTAAGGAAGTTGTGGATATAGCTTATGAAAACAGGCATGAAGTTGAAATATCCAAAAAACAAGTGTACTTAACCAGATGGAGGCAGATAAACGCCGCCCGTCAGCTGGGCCCTGCGCTTGTTCTGGAATACAAAAAATCCGAAGGAGAAACTCTGGACGATCCCTACCGGGCCCAGAGCTACGGTCTCAGGTTTGAGCAGAGCCTGTTTCAGGGCGGCAGGAAGTATTATACTTATAAAAGAGAGCAGACGGCGCGAAAAGTGGCCGAATATTCGCAGGAGCGGGTTAAGCAGGAGATAATGCAAGAGGCGGCGGATAATTATTACCGGGTGAAAATGAATAACAGCATAGTGGGCACTTATGAAAGGGCTCTTCCCCAAATTCAAAGTGAATACGAGGTAGCCTCAAATAAATACTCCAGCGAAGCTCTTACCGAGCTTGATTTTGAGGAAATCAGCAATATAAGGGAAATTATTGATGTAAGAAAAAATATGGCAGAGGACGATTTACTGATTGCTAAAATGGAGTTGAAAAGTGCGCTCGGCCTTGATGAAATTCCGGACATGGATTATGGAGAATTTAAAGATATACCGGAGAAAAAAGATCTGGAATACAGCCGTTCCGAATGTATAGATATTGCGCTTCAAAATCGGCCCGAGAT
>JBNJFW010000102.1:0-5441 GCA_051747165.1 Elusimicrobiota bacterium
AATATTCAATATACTTCATAACATCTTTCATTAAAAACCACAATTACTTTTTCTCCGACAGAAAAATATTTTGCCAGTTTAGATTTATCCCTGAGGAGTTCGAAGTATTCCTCACTCAGGTATTTTACTTTTATTTTATCAGTTTCTTCTTCGTATTCGGAATCGGTCCATATTTCATTGATAAGGTAGAAAGTCTTACCGGCAACATTTTTAACTGATTCTACTCCGTCTTTGATATTTACCTCACTTGCAGACATCCGGTTGATTTCCTTAGACATCATTACCGATTCTCTGCCCGTACTGTCTTTGAAACCCCTTGTTGCCTGAGCACTCTCCAGTCTCATTTCTTTAAATGATTCAGGCACCCCTTCGTCTTCCGCCCTAGCTTCTTCGGTTATAAGATAAGAGGTATAGGGCGTTATTATACCGTATTTTTTCCCCACCCTGGTTATTTCATTCACCAATTCCTGGTTCGTACCTTCAAGCCTTATATTTCTCATCAACCCCCCTATTTTTCTCCTCGCCCAGATTCTGGGAATAAAGTCGTTCTTCTGATCTTCCCGGGCAAAATTACCTTCAAATGTAAATTTTTTACTCTTCCCGTTTATCTTTCCGGACAATACAATTTTGCTCTTACCATTTCCCTCGTATCTACCGGCCGTCACAAGACGAGTCCCTTTGAATATGTCGGGAAGATCCCGAGGGTATACTTCAGATATTTTTATCCCGTTAATTTCTATTTCAGGCTCAGAAAGAATAGGCTCACTTATCTTTCTGTAAAATGAAGAGACGGTTACTTCGATATCCTCCGAAGGCTGAACGTAATCCGAGGAACCCCTGTTGTCCCAGGCCAACTCGTCCAGCAGGTGAGTGTTGACATTATAACCCACGCCGAACACAAAAAGTCTGGCTTTCATTTTATTTGCTTCTTTCACATTTCTAATTATTCTCTTTGGTTGTGTTAATCCGGTAGTTGGTCGACCGTCGGTTAAAAATACAACCATATTCGGTCTTTTACCTCCGGAAAATTTCTTAACTGCTTCTGTAAGGGCGGCGTTTATATCCGTTCCGCCCACGGCTCTTATATTATCTACATATTCCAGAGCTTCATTAACATTATCGTATTCTGCGGTGACCATTCCGGAAGAAAACTCGTTTATATCCGTGGCAAAACTTACTATATTAAACCTGTCCTTTTCGTTCAGGCTATTCAAACAAAAACGGAGGGATTCTTTGGCCTGAAGTATTTTTTTACCACTCATGGAACCAGAAGTGTCAATAACGAAAATTATGTCTTTTTCCAGAGATTTGCTTTCTATTTTTCCCGGTGAAAAAAGCATTAAATAATACCCCTTATGGTTCTCTTTCCTGTATGAGAGGACACTCAAACCCAGGTCCTTCTTTGAAACACTGTAAAATAATTTAAAATCCTTCCTTGGACTGACATCATTATATTCAAACCCGCATACCGCACTATGCTTTTTAATTTTGAGATCCATTTCATGGGTTGGAGAGTAGACATTCTTTATTGGAACTGAAGAATCAATTGAAGCTTTAAGACTGACATCCCCCATAGATTGCGAAGAAAATCTTTCGGTGTTGAGCGGATAGACGTATTCGTATACTCCATTATCATATTTGAGTGTCTGTTCGTATTTTATCTCGATTTTCTTTTCACTGTTTGCTTCTATTGGATATATTCTCGCTTTGAAAATATCTCTACCAATATATTCTAAAAGAGCGGGGTCCTTCATACTCCTGACAATATTTTCATATATTCCCCGGGCCTCATCGCTCTCCATAACCTCGCCACTGACTTTCTCCCCGTTCATGTACATTGAAAAGTCGCTTACCGCAGCGGACTCCGGCAAAGGAAAAATATATGTCCCTTCCACTTCCCTGTTGAGATCATTCTTAAAGACTTGTTCTATAGTGGTTACTGCTATACCATCCTTGATTTCAGTATTTATCCGGTGACTTTTAACGCTCATGTATCCGGGGCTTCTTTCCCTCACTGAACCGTCAATGACCATAAATCCACTAGCAATCACTGCTCTTGCCGGCAGAATAAGTACAACTAAACCCACTGCTACCAGTTTTAATGCTTTTCTCATTTTTCGCCTCCTTCAGCGTATTTCTTTTCTTCCCTTTGCTTATTTAGACAAGAAGCGAAAAAAAAAGTTCCATCTGATTTTAAAAACGAAATTATTGGTAGGTGATTTTTAGAAGAAAAGACACTTTCGGATCTCCACTACCGGAGGGGAAATCTCCGGTGATTTCGCCGTATTCCGTGAGTCTTTTCCTGAAGGAATCAAGGTAGTTGCCGGGTACCGCAACCAAGAGCAAAAGTATATCAGCGTTCCGGTCTATTTCTTGTAAATCACCCCTGCTCTCTTGGATTATTTTTTTGAAAGTATCTCCGGTCAGTTTTCTCGTAAACTTTTTCTTTACATAAAGGGTGACGACAGAGGTTGTACCTTTTCTCCCTGCTGTAGCAAGTTGCCGGGTGGACTCACTCGCTGCAAAATTTTTCAGTATGTCTTTTTTAACTCTTCCGGTGCTGTACGCTTCCGACTCCGCTTTTTCTGCGGGAGAAGAATCCATTTCTCTTTTAAGTTCTTCGCGAGGCACTTTAGAACGAACGGATGACCTTCCATCTTCGGCACTTTCTTCTTTTCCGTTTTGCATCATTTCCGGGGAGATGGTGGATAGACTTCTGTTTTCCTGCCCGCTCTCTAAAGTCTTTCCTCCCGACTTATGTTCAGTAATATCTATACCTGGTTTTATTATATCATCAGGCCTTTCGAAATCAAACAACAAAATTATTAGGATTATTGCCGCAGCAGCGGTAACTGCCACCCTGGGTGTTTTATTCCAGAAGTTTTTTAAAAACTCCAGCTTCCCGGTTTTCACCGAATCCTCTTTCTGTTTCTTCCGCACACCGTTAAGAAAGTTCTCGGGAGCTTTTATGCCGCTGGCCTTATTCAGTTCTTTGACTAATTTTTTAAGTTCCTCATATTCCTGCGCGCATGAAGAACAGTCAGAAAGATGCTTTTCAATGTTCCGGGCTTCTCTGTTGTTTAATTGCCCGTCTATATATTCCGAAAGTAACTGTCTTGTTTTTTTACAATCCATTAAAATATCACCCCTTTGAGCATTTTCCTGAGAATATTCCTGCCCCGGGCAATCCTTGATTTCACTGTCCCCTGTTTTATGTTCAATATTTCGGATATTTCTTCATAGGACATTCCTTGAAGGTCCCTCATTATTATTACCTCCTTTTGAAGTCTTGGAAGATTTCCAACCACTTCCCTGACAATTTCGGATTTTTCTTTTTTCTCCAGAGTTTCAACGGGTCCGGCTAAGTCCGAAGAGAGCATAGTGTTAATTTCTTCTATATTTATAGTTTTCCTGTTATTCTTAAACCTTAAAGACATTATTCTATTCTTGCACGTATTTACCGCTATTCTAAAGAGCCAGGTTGAAAATGAAGAGTCAAATTTAAAATTCTCCAGATATTTGTAGACCTTAACAAAAACAACCTGGGCACATTCCTCTGCCTCTGCATAATCACCAAGCCAATTAAGGCAGAGTCCGAATATTCGGTCCTGGTACTTAAGAACAAGATGATCGAAAGATTCTTCATTTCCTTCCAGAAAAGTGTTTATTAATATTCCATCTTCCTGGAAAGAACCACCGTTATTTTTGTTTCCTTCTATTTTTTTAGACAAATTTTTAGTAAAAAAGTTCCTTTTTAATTAAAATATTCCGGATCGTAATCCCCCGCCAATCTTTCAAATTTCAAATCAGTATTTCCAGTAAGTTATAATATCCGGGAGATGAGCCGCAGTCTTCCGGCGGACAGGCCCGGATCTGTCGATATATAGTGTAATTATATATTTTGTCTATTTGAAATTATATCTTTACTCCATATTTATTCAAATAAATTATTTTCCACAAAAATAGAAAAAATAAACCGATCTATCTCTATTGCTTACTTCACTTCATCATCTCTTAAGCCCTTAATAATCCCTACCCCATAGCGTAATGTCCTTTTGGGATTGCCTACGGCCTTCCGGGACAGGATTTCATAGGCCCTGTTTATCCTGGGTTCCCCGTACTCATCTATAAGATTTATTATTTCTTCCAGAGCATCTGTATCGTTTTCCCTGAAAACTACTTCCGCGAAATCTATTGCCCTGTCGAATTTGTCCTTCCCATATTTTTCCTTAAGCCGCAATAAAGCTTCTTTGTGCTCTTCAGGGCAATACAACCCCAGGAGTTCATAGGTGGCCGGATCCCTTCGCTTATAACCGTCAATTACGGGAGAGTATTCTATATCTACTATATTTAGTCTTCTCAATTCATTCATCCCCTTGCTTACAGTATAAAGGGCAAGATTGAATTTATCACTCAGCCCCTTCTGGGAAAAAGTCCAGAACCGGCTCCCGGTTTTACGAAACATATAGCAGTTTATAAGAAAGCAGAACTTTGAGCGAAAGGACAGATTTCTACTCCAGCCGTATTCAAAATACTCAGCGGGAATAAGGAAATAATTGTCCCGGGAGTACTGGTATTCTTTTTTCCTGTCTTGCATATCAACCAGCCGCACCTGAGCGTTCCTGCCGTGATGAAATTTAAGCTCTACAAGTCTGTATCTTCTTTTAAGTTTTCTCAACGTTTTTATTATCTGCCTTCTGTATGCTTCGGCTGTCATTTCCCCATCAATGCCCAGGTAAAAAGCATATTTGTCAAAGTCAAAATCAATATAGTTATCCTGCCTTGCGTGATAAAGAAGCAGAAGGTACAAATCAAAAGCTCTTTCATCAGCTGATGTTATCATTCTCCCCGCATGGTCTTTGCTGAGAAGAAAATCCTTACTTACACTCAACGCTTTTTCCCAGTTGACGGGCCTTGCCAATTTGGTTTGATATAATTTTATTTCCTCCAGATTCCCTGCAATACTTTTGGCAATCTCTGGAGAGTGGACTAAAACAGCACTTTCGTTGCTCTGGGTAAGGGCTGTATTGGACCAGTTGGTGCTGCCTACTATGACAATTTCCTCATCTATTACCAGGGTTTTGTTATGAGTATATATGTATATGTCATCGTAAAAGACATCTATACCGTTTTCTCTTAAGTATTTGTAGGCCTCTTTGTTTCTCTCTTCCAGTTCCCCCGTAAAGAAATTTATATTTTTATCCAGGATAACCTTTACTTCAACTCCCCTCTCTTTTGCCCGGATGAGACTTTTTACCAGGTCATCAACCGGTGAGCTTACATCCTCCTTCAGGTTGAGGATATACATGGCCATATGAATACTATTATCGGCATTATCAATTGCTTCTTTAACTGCGGGAAAATAGTTGCGATTACTTATATCCCTTACCTCAGCTGTATATGAGGCATATACCCCTGATGAGGACAGTAGAATGTATAAC
>JBNJFW010000103.1:0-5437 GCA_051747165.1 Elusimicrobiota bacterium
CAAGTCCCTGGCGGCTCACCAAAACAGCGCTGTTGGATATAAAAACAGTCTATGTTTTTACTTGGGTTTTAAATTTTACGGATTGATTTAAGTCGCGGTGGCGGAATTGGCAGACGCGCCAGGTTTAGGACCTGGTTCCGCATGGAGTGCGAGTTCAAGTCTCGCCCGCGACACCAGAAACTGAGGTACGTTTTAAAATAAAATTACTTAAGAGGAAAAATGGATGAATTAAAATATGACATAGTAAATAAATCTGCATGCATGTGTGATGTTGCAATAGAAGTTCCGTGGAAAAAAGTTGAAAGCGAACTCGAAAAAGTTTATCGCGAGATGCGGGGGGAGATAAGTTTTCCCGGTTTCAGAAAGGGAAAAGCCCCTATGAATATGGTCAAGGACCGTTATTCCGAACTTGCCAAGCAGGAAATGCTGGAAAGGGTTTCCCCGGATATCTTGAGAGAAGTTCTTGAAAAAGAAAATATATATCCGGCTGTTACGCCTTCGATAACTGATTTTGAGTTAAAGGAAGGAACTCCATTTAAACTGAACGTCAGAATTGAATATTCACCTGAAATAACACCAAAAAAATACAAAAAACTTAAAATAGTAAAAAAAGACAGAAAGATAAAAGAAAAGGATATTCAAAAAACAGTGAAAGGTCTAAAAGAACAAAACCAGCGCCTTGAACCTAAAAAAGGTGCTGCTAAAATTGGAGATTATGCGCTTATAGAATTCAGCGCGCAAAGAGATTCTAATGAAATAAAATTTCCAAGGGGAAACAAAAGGTTTTTAGCTTTAGGCGAAAATAATTTTCTCCCTGATTTTGATAAAAATGTAATCGGAATGAAAAAGGGAGATACAAAAGAATGCGAGTATAGATTTCCCGAGGATTATGAGCGTACTGCTCTACAGAAAGAAAAAGCTGTTTTTCGGATTGAGTTAAAGGAATTAAAGAAAAAAGTACTGCCTTCAGATAAAGAAGTAGCTGAAGCAATGGGGCTTAAAAGCAAAGAAGAATTAAGAAAAATGGTTAGGGAAAGCATGCAGAATCAGCTCGACAGTTCAATAGAAAAGCAAATGGAAAATGATATAATAGAACAGCTTCTTGAATATAATGATTTTGAAGTTCCTCCTTCTCTTGTAAAGCAGAGAGCGGAAAGTATGTATAAAAAAATGGAAAATTATATTGAAAACAAGGGAGGCGATGTTTCGGAGATAGACAGAGGAAAAATAAACGAGAAGGTGGAAAAAGAAATAAAAGCGGGTATGTTATTGGGGGCTATTGCCCGAAAAGAAAAAATTGAAGTTAATGACGAGGATTTAAAAGAGCAGAGAAAATATATAGCCGGGCAAATTTCTTCTGAAAATCCTGAGGATATAGAAAAACATATAAATCGTGAAGCTATTCTCACAAAAAAGGTTTTTGACTTCATAAAAGAAAATGCTAAAATTAAAGAAAAAGAAGGAAAAAAATAATGAATAATAAAGAAGATTTAAAAAAGGAAATAATGCAGTTGGTTCCCATGGTCGTTGAAAAAACGCATAGGGGCGAAAGAGCTTTTGATATCTATTCCCGTTTACTTAAGGACCGGATTATATTTGTGGGTACTCCTATAAATGATAATATTTCGAATCTGATAATTGCCCAGCTGCTTTTTCTGGAAGCAGATAGTCCGGATAAGGAAATTTCTCTTTACATAAATTCACCTGGCGGTGTAGTTACTGCCGGGCTTGCAGTTTATGATACCATGCAGTATATATCACCTACAATATCTACTATATGCATGGGACAGGCTGCATCCATGGGTGCCATGCTTCTTGCGGCAGGGGCAAAAGGAAAAAGATTTGCTTTGCCTAATTCCAGAATAATGATCCATCAGCCGCTTGGCGGATTTCAGGGTCAGGCTACTGATATAGGTATCCACGCCCAGGAAATTATGAGGGTTAAAGAGAGCCTTAATAAAATTCTTTCGGATCATACCGGCCAGGATATGAAAAAAATTGAAAATGATACTGAAAGAGATTTTTTTATGACGGCAAATGACGCTAAAGAATACGGGATTGTTGATGAGGTTATTTCAGCCCGGAAAGAGATGAAGAAATAATTGGGTTAAAATTTAAATATGAATAGTTGCTTTTTTTGTGGAAAAACTGAAGATCAGGTAAGAAAACTTATAGGCGGTGATGATGCTTTAATATGCTCCGAGTGTATAGAGGCTGCGCATTCTATTTTGCAGCAGACTCTTAAAAGCGAAAGAAGCAATAAAGTTGCTGATGTTCCGCGGCCCAGTTCAATAAAAAAATCTCTTGATGAATTTATTATAGGCCAGGAAGAGGCAAAAAAAGTTATTTCAGTAGCTGTTTATAATCATTATAAAAGAATAAATGCCGGGTTAAAACAAAAAGTTACTTCCTCCGGAAAAAATGAAAGAAATTTAGAAATGGATGAGGAAGTGAAAATCGAAAAAGCTAATATACTTCTGCTGGGTTCAACCGGAACCGGAAAAACTCTACTGGCTCGTACACTGGCCGGAATACTTAATGTTCCTTTTGCTATAGCTGATGCGACAACTCTTACCGAGGCCGGATATGTAGGGGATGATGTGGAAAATATATTATTACGTCTTCTCCAAAACGCTTCTTTTAATAAAGAGCAGGCTGAATGGGGAATTATTTATATTGATGAAATTGATAAAATATCAAGAAAATCGGAAAATCCTTCTATAACCCGGGATGTTTCCGGGGAAGGGGTGCAGCAGGCTCTTCTCAAAATTATTGAAGGTACGGTTGCGGATGTTAATCCTAAAGGGGGGAGAAAACATCCTCAGCAGAAATGCATTCAGATTGATACCACTAATATACTTTTTATTTGCGGAGGGGCTTTCAGTGGACTGGAAGATATAATAGCGGAAAGAATAAGTGATAAAAAAGTAGGGTTCAAATCTAAACTCACCAGAGAGCAAGATACTGATACAGGTGAAATTTTTAAGCATGCCGAACCCCATGATTTAATTAATTACGGACTTATACCAGAGCTTGTAGGCCGGTTGCCGGTTATAGGTCCCCTGCACGACTTAAGCGAGGAAGATCTTGTAAGAATACTTACTGAACCCAAAAACTCAATTGTAAAGCAATATAAGAAACTGTTTGCGCTTGAGGGCGTTAAATTGACCTTCACTGATGGTGCGCTTAGAAGGGTTGCAAAAATTGCCAAGAAGCGCTACAGAGGGGCCAGAGGATTAAGGACCGTTATTGAAAAAATAATGTTAAAGGTTATGTATGAAGTCCCCGACAAAGAAAACATTAAAGAATGTATTATTAATAAAGAGGTAATAGATAACCGCTCGGAGCCCCTTTTAAAAACCGCTTAAAGAATGCCCGGAACTAAAACAAAAAAAACTACATTTCCTTTTTTACCCATAAGAGATATAGTTTTGTTTCCCTATATGATGATCCCTCTTGCCGTTGGGAGAAAAAAATCTTTAAAAGCTGTTGAAACTGCATCTGAAAATGATGACCTTATAATTATAGGCACACAAAAAGATATTTATAAAGAATTTCCTACAAGGAAAGATCTTTATGATACGGTTGTAGTTGCGCGAGTTGTTCAGCTCATGGCCCTTCCCGATGAATCTAAAAGGGTGCTTGTGGAATGCAAGAAGAGAGCAATATTAAAAAAATTATCAACTCAAGGTAAAACTCTTAAGGCTGAAATAGATATTGTAGAGGAACCCTACCATGAGAAGACATCTGAAGTTGACGCCCTGATGAGAAGGGCAAAAGAACTCTTCTCTTTATATATCAAACTGAAACCCGAAACTGATTTTGATTCGATTTCCATCCCGGAGCAAATAGAGGAGCCTTCGAAATTTGCAGATACTATTGCCGGGTATTTGATAATCCCCAAAAAACAGGCCCAGAAATTACTGGATGAATTTGACCCCCTCAAGAGACTTAATAAATTACTTGGAATCCTTGAAAAAGAGGTTGAGGTTCTGAAAATAAAAAGAGATCTGGAAAATAAAGTTAAAAAACGCCTTGATAAATCTCAAAAGGAATATTTCCTCTCCGAACAGATGAAGGCAATAAAAGAAGAGCTGGGTAAATCAAAAAATGATGCTGAAGATGAGCTAAGTTCTCTTGAGTCAAAAATAAATAAAAAGCCTATGAGCGCTGAAGCTAAAAAACAGGCAAAAACTCAACTGGGCCGTCTGAAAAAAATGCTCCCTTTTTCTCCCGAAGCAACAGTTATAAGAACCTATCTTGAATGGCTTCTTAAATTGCCCTGGGATAAAAAAACAAAAGACAATATAAATCTTAAAAACGCAGAAAAAATTCTTGAAAAAGAGCATTATGGATTAAGTGATGCTAAAGAAAGAATAATTGAATACCTGGCTGTTTCAAAGCTTTCTAAGAGGTTAAAGACCCCGATACTTTGCTTTGTAGGGCCGCCGGGTACGGGAAAAACATCTTTTGGCAGATCTATAGCTCATGCTTTAGAAAGAAAATTTGCCCGAATATCTCTTGGAGGTGTCAGAGATGAAGCTGAAATACGGGGTCACAGGCGAACCTACATCGGTTCCATGCCCGGAAGGCTTATACAGTCAATTGCAAGGGTGAATGCCAAAAACCCGGTCTTACTTCTTGATGAAATAGATAAGATGGGTAAAGATTTCAGAGGAGATCCTGCTTCCGCAATGCTGGAGGCCCTTGATCCGGAACAGAATAAGCATTTCAGTGACCATTTTCTTGAAGTAGCCTTTGACTTGTCCGATGTAATGTTTATAACAACTGCAAATACCACCTCTACTATACCGCCTTCCCTGCTTGACAGGATGGAAATAATTAAGTTTTCCGGATATACCATATATGAAAAATTAAATATTGCCAGGAAATTTATTATTCCCAAGCAGCTTATTGAAAACGGTCTTAAGAATAAAAAAGTAAAGTTCTCTGATGGGGCACTTAAATATATAATAAGCAACTATACAAAAGAAGCCGGAGTAAGAAATCTGGAGAGAGAAATAGCGGGAGTTTTAAGAAAAGTAGCAAGACAGACAGCTGAAGGAAAACTTAAAAACGCTAATATAAATATGAGAACTATAAAAAAATATTTAACCATACCAAAATTTTCTTACAGCCGCAGCTCTAAAAATGATATAGGAGTTGCCTCAGGTCTTTCCTGGACAGAAAATGGAGGGGAATCATTATCCATAGAGGTGTCTCTCATGCCCGGCAAGGGTAAATTGAAAATGACCGGGGCGCTGGGTGACATTATGAAAGAGTCTGCTCAGGCTGCTCTTAGTTATGTAAGAGCCAACACGTCATTGTTAAAGATTGACAGGGATTTTTATAAAAAAAATGATATACATATTCATGTCCCTGCGGGTGCTGTGCCTAAAGAAGGGCCGTCTGCGGGCATAACCATATGTACGGCTTT
>JBNJFW010000104.1:0-5352 GCA_051747165.1 Elusimicrobiota bacterium
CCCCCCCCGATAAGAGCTATGGTAAAAAGCATCCCCCCTTTAGATAATTCCACCACCTCCTTAAACCCCACCGTGGAAAGAGTAATAACAGTCATGTAAAAAGCATCCAGCATATTAAGGTTTTCAATGCTCATATACCCGGCCACGCCCAGCAGCAGGACGACAAAAATAAGGGAGATAAAAATTATTATTCTTTTAACAATCATATTTAAA
Source organism: Elusimicrobiota bacterium (assembly GCA_051747165.1). Taxonomy (GTDB): domain Bacteria; phylum CG03; class SLGR01; order SLGR01; family PWQF01; genus JBNJFW01. Next base: position 214 of record JBNJFW010000104.1, read on the forward strand.
CAAAACTCTTTAACTCGCGCAAGGCCTCCTGCGCCCTCATTCTCTTTTGACGGACAGCTTTTAAATTGCTTCTGCCCGCTTGAGAGCCTTCGGCCCGGCTGCTTAGCCACCTTTCAATTATATAATATAAATTATGAGGGTTTTTTGCCACTTTTAGTCCCCCGGACTCTCTTAAATAATTTACTTCATGTTTAAAATTACGGTAAGAGGGGCCCACAACCACAGGGACTCCCCATACTGCCGGCTCTATGACATTGTGCCCTCCGGTGGAATCAAAAGTGCCTCCTACAAAAGCAATAGTGGCCAGAGAATAAATAAGAGCCAGCTCCCCGGTTGTATCCACAACTATATTCTCTCCTTTTTTTATTCCCTCTTTTTTCTGGCTGAAGTAAGAACAGTCAAAGCCTTTTTTTTCCAGTGAGGCGCGTATTTCATCGGACCTTGAAACATACCTGGGAGAAAGTATAAGCGCGGTGTGAGGGTGTTTTTTTCTAAACCTGCTCACGCAGTCAATAATTATGTCTTCTTCCCCCCGGTGAGTAGAACCGGCTACTATAACCGGAAATTCTCCTGTCCTGTATCTGGGGTCATTTAAAGGCTTTTGCGAAGGCTGCTCAAGAAACTTCAGGTTTCCCATTTCTCTGATCCGGCTTTTATCCGCGCCTGCTTTTAAAAAACGCCGGGCATTTTCTTTGTCCTTGGCAAAAATCATCTTAAACTCCTTAAGCATGGCTTTCATGATTTCCCCCCCTTTCAGATAAAAAGAAAATTTTTCATCGGACATTCTGCCGTTGAAAAGAATCTTTTCCTCTACCGGAGAGAAAACAAGTCCCGGCCACAGTTCGGTTTCAGCTATGAAAAGCTTTTTCGGACGAAGAAAATTTAAAAACCTTTTCCACATAAAAATCAAATCAAGAGGCATAAGAAAAGACTCGGCGGAAGGAAGCAGCTTTTCCGCAGTTTTTTTACCCGCAAAACTGGTGGTGGTTATAAATATATTTTCGGATTTACCGGAAAACATTCCGGAGACAAGCTTTACCTCCCCCACACTTGAAGCGTGAATCCACACCGAGCCCCTTTTGCTTTTAAGTATTCTTTTTTCATCGCAACTGTACAATGTAAACCTCTGATGAAGACAGGCTCGATATGATTTTTTAAACAGTATGAGCACCGTCAGCAGGGGAAGAAGAAAAAATACAGCGCAAATATAAGCAAGCTGGTAAAAATAAAGAAACTTCATTTTTAAAGCAGTTCCTGCGCTTTTCTGTTTGTTTCTTCTATAATAGTGGCTATTTTCTTTCTTTCTTCTTCAATATCGGATTTTTTATCTACATAATAAGGCTCTCCCGTTACCACCGCAGCCCGGTTAAAAGGCAAAGGCAGAATAAGAGAGTCCCAGCTGTTTATTATTTTTTTTCTTTTAACCGCATAACTCAACGGTACCACGGGGCAGCCCGATTTGCGGGCTATATAGGGAACCCCCTTTTTAACTTCCAACGGAGGGCCTTTCGGTCCGTCGGGGGTTATTGCTATAACTTTTTTTTCTTTTAAAGCCCTGAGCATGGCTACGGTCGAACGCCTTGCCTGGGAAGGATTTGAAGCCGTTCCCCTTATTCCCCTGAAACCCAGCAGCTTTAAAACCCTCCAGATTATTTCCCCGTCACTGGAGGTGGAAAGAAGGACATTTATGGCCCGAGCCCGGTGCGAATAAGCCAGGAATGCAAGCCGGTTATGCCAGAAAACATATATATATCCTCCCCGGGGAATATTCTCCCGGCCGTAATATTTAATCCCGGTTGTCCGGCCCATAAAGCGCAAATAAAGGGAAAAAAAAAGCATGGCTGCAAAAACTTTCATTTTTTTGAAACTATTCTTTCCGCTTCTTTTACAGCCTTTACCGCATCAGAGGCATAAGAAGCGCCTATTGACTTGGCGTAAGAACCGGTAACAGCCGCTCCGCCCGCAAGAACAGCTATATCTGTATTTTTCTTATCAAGCAGTTCCCGTACCTCTTCCATACGGCGCATGGTGTTTGTCATAAGAGCGGAAAGAGCTATTATATCCGCCTCTCTTTTTATGGCTTCGCTAACTATGCGCTCAGAGCTTACATCCACTCCCAGGTCAATTACTTCAAAAGAAGAGTTCTTAAGCAAAAGAGTAACCAGATTTTTTCCTATATCATGTATGTCGTCTTTTACCGTAGCTATGACAATCCTGCCTTTAATTTTCCTTTTGCCTCCAAAAGACTTGAGCTTCTTTTCAACCTCCTCCATAGCTTTTTCGCAGCTGCGCGCCGCTTGAATAAGCTGGGGAAGAAAAATTTTTTTCTGTGAGTACTGCTGCCCCACAATATCCAGGGCGGGAGCTATAAGAGTCTCTACAACTTCCAGGGGAGGAGTTTTTTGCATAGCCTGCAGGGCATAATCGGCGGCTGCTTTAGGGCTGCCTTCAAAAATAGCCCGGGAGAGAGGATGGCTGAAACTCAGCTCCTCTGAAGCGGGTGAAAAAAACTTAAGATATTCGGAAGCTCCTCTGTCCCTGCCGGAAAGAAGGGCCGAGGCATAAAGAGAATAAACCAGGTCGCTGTCAAGCGGGTCGGCTATGAGGGCCGAAACCCCGCAATAAACGGCTAAAGAACTGAAAACTTGATTTAACAAGGCCCTCTGCGGAAGGGAGGATGATACATTGCTGACACCCAGAACGGACTTTAGCTTAAGCTCTTCAAGAGCCTTCAGGGTTTGAAAAGCAGACATGGGATCAGAAGAAAGAGTCAGCACCAGGGGGTCCACAAGCGCTCTTTCCGTATCTATGCCCTCCTTGGAGGCCCGCTTTAAAAGGCTTTTTGCCGCACTTAATTTATCTTCCGCGCTTCTGGGAACGTCTTTGTCCCGGACGCACAGGGCTATAAACGGCAGCCCGTATTTCCTGACCACCGGAAAAAGAGAATCCATCTTTTCTTTTTCCCCCGGCACTGAATTTAAAAGAAGAACCCCGGGATATCTTCTGGCCGCTTTTTCAACCTCTCCTGCATTCTGGGAGTCAAGGACAACAGGAAGCCCCACCCTTCTTTCAAGAGCCAGAACCGTATCCAGTGTCTTTTCTTCATGAGAGCCCATATTGACATCAAGGGCCGCAGCTCGGGCTTTTTTCTGCTTGAGGCCCTGGGCTACAACCTTTTCCTCTGATTCGCGGAGGCGGGGCCTGGCCGAAAAATTTATTCTCTCTCCTATAATTACGGGAAAATCCCCCAGCCGGGTAAAAGAAGTGCGGGAGGATATTATAAGAGGGATTTTCTTTGGAGGAAGAGATACAGACGCATTTTTAAGTTTTCTTTTTAAGGCCGCAATATGCTCTGCCCCGGTCCCGCAGCACCCGCCTATGTAGGAAACCCCCGTAGAGGGAAAACCATCGCACCTGTGGGCAAAAACATCCGGTCCCTGGGTATAAACCTGCGAGCCGTTTTTTATTTGAGGAAGTCCTGCATTGGGCTGAACCATAAGGGGCTTGCGGGTTACTTTTCTCATTCTTTTAAGCGTGGAATAAAGGCCCCGGGGCCCGAAAGAACAGTTTGCACCTATAACATCCGCCCCAAGAGCATCCATTGCCGCCGCCGCCGCCTCGGCGGGAGTCCCCGTTGTGGTCCTGCCGGAGTCGGAAAAAGTCATGGTGGCGAATATTTCGGCATGGGGGTTTACCTCCCTTATTCCTATGAGCGCCGCTCTCATCTGCAGGATATCATCCATGGTTTCAAGGATTATTAAATTAAGCCCGCTATTAAAAAAAGCTTTTGAAGTTTTTTTAAAAATATCTACCGCATCCTCAAACTCCAGTTTTCCCAGCGGAGCCACAAGCTCGCTTATCGGACCTATGGAAGAAGCAATTCTTATATCTTTTCTTTTACTTAAGCCCACCGCTTTTTGGGCCAGGTTCACTCCTTCTTTTATCAGGCGGCGGTAGTTTTTGTAATTATAGGGGTTGGCGGTAAAAGTATTTGTTTCTATAATATCAGATCCCGCCTGAATAAAGCCCCTGTGTATATCGATAACATCGGCCGGATTTTCGATATTTGAAAGTGGCGAAGAATCTTTTCCTCTCATGGAAAGCGAAGTGCCCATCCCCCCGTCTAAAAACTTTATTTCTTTTCTCATAAGGCAAACCACATCTGTGCCGCCGTTATTGACTTGCGGGGAATCATGGTTCCCGAACCGGAAAGCTCTATTCCTATTTTGTCTGCCTGAAGAAACCCGGCAATCTCCGCCGATACCTCCAGCGGCCACCCCCCATATCCGGGAGAAAACCTATCTCCCGTATAACAGTCCATATCCCGGGCTTGGGAATTTATAATTTTTGAGACAAAATTGGCAGACTGCTCGGCAGCCTCGCTGGCAGCAGCATCAAGTATAAAAGCCCGGGTGAGATTTTCTTTTTTAAGCTCTTCTATTTTTTCGTCAATGGGGCTTCCCGCGGTTGCGGCCATGAGAGTTATAGCCTCGGATGAAGAAAGCTTTTGATTCAGTTTATCCGGATTTTTACTTAAAATTTCTTTTATTTTTTCATACCCCTCATTTTTTTTAAAAACTGTTTTATAAATAACCGAGGGATATATAAGACTGTAAGCATTCTGAATTTCTTCCTGCAGGGTGTGTTCCATTGATTCGCTCAGAGCTCCCGCCCGGGAGCTGTGCCTGAGGTAGCGGAGAATTTCTCTTTTCCTGAGTTTTATTTTTAAACCCCGGACCTTTGTTAACGCGCTGTCCTTTTTATTTTTTGCTCTGCCAGGCATAAACCAGAGGGGCCGCTACAAAAACAGAGGAATATGTACCTATCAGGATGCCGGCGAAAAGAGCCACGGAAAAACCATGCAGTACTTCCCCCCCCCGCAAAAGCAGGGCCAAGACAACCACCAGCGTGGTGCCGGAGGTAATTATGGTCCGGGAAAGGGTATCGTTAATGCTGAGGTCTATAATCTCGCCTAAGGGTTTCTTATAATGCAGTTTTATATTTTCCCTTATCCGGTCATAAACTACTATTGAATCATTTACCGAATACCCGGCAAGGGTAAGCAATGCGGCAACTACAACAAGGTCTATGGTTATTCCAAAAAAAGTAAGAAGACCGAAAACTATCAGCACATCATGC
>JBNJFW010000105.1:0-5337 GCA_051747165.1 Elusimicrobiota bacterium
ATTGACGCGGATAATAAGAAAGGGGCGCTTCAGGTTGTTGACTACCTCTGCCAAATGGGGCACCGGCGCATAGCTTTTATAGGAGGGGATATAAATACCGTTAACGCGAGAAAAAGGCTTGAAGGCTATAAAGCCGCCATAAAGGGAAAGGCCCGGATTAAAGATGAGTATATAAAATACGGGGATTTTTCGGAGGATTCGGGCTATCATGAAATGCTGGAGCTGTTTAATTGCCGCCAGATGCCCAGCGCCGTATTTTGCGCCAATGATCTTATGGCTCTGGGGGCTATAAAAGCCATTAAAGAAAAAAAACTTTCCGTTCCCCGGGACATCTCGATTGTGGGGTTTGACGACCTGGTTATATCGGAGTATTTTGATCCGCCTCTTACAAGTGTCCGGCAGCCTCTCTTTCACATAGGAAAAGAAGCCCTGATAACTTTAACCGGCATAATAAACAAAGAAAAGAAAGTGCCTCAGCAGATAGAAATAGAAACAAGGCTTATAAAAAGAAAATCGGTGGCCGATATAAATTAGCTTTAAGTAACGCTGTCCTGAATTATTGGTTCGGTAGGAATAAGAGAACAGTAATCTTTCACTGAACCCCCGTCAAGACAGCACTCTATAATTCTTTTGCCTTCCGGCATTAAATCCTCATCAAGGTATTGTGTAATGCAGTCATGGAAAAACTTTCTGAGCATTGCGCTTCCGGTGTCGTAGGCTTTCCTGCCTACTTCCGGCTGCCTCTCTACCTGAAGAAACTCTTTTTCCATAAGGTGGCCTTCTATCATAACTTCTTTCAGGGCATAGCCCAGAAGAGATGAGCGAGCCGGGGTAAGATGTTTTGAAGTAAACCAGGCTCCGCCTCTGCGGGCCAGGTATTCCCTGGTCAGCCACTGAGGCATGAAACCTACCTTCCAGGCGCCTATGTGCTGATTAGGGGTCAGTATGTAGCGGACTTTTGGAGTATCCATAATCTGTTTAAGCAGTAAATTGGCCTGTCTTACCTTTTTTCCGGTGGCAAATGGCCAGTAGGAGCCGACCCCTTCGGAACTCATTCCTTCGGAATCAACTATACTGGGATTGCCGTGTCCCCGGGGGGACACCAGTCTCCACAGCCATGCCAGGGCAGAAGGAATAACGTGAAACAATCCGATAATACCGTATGTTGGTTTTTCGGAGGTGCATGGGGGAGTCCGCACTCCAAAACTCCTTATGTCTACCTCTACGGGTTTCTCTTTTGCATCGGTGGCCAGCCACCTGGGCAGAACCAGCCGTGGATTGGGGCAGGGTTTACCCGGCTTATCCTCGATATGATCCCATATAAGAGCGGTGCTGTCCGGAGCTGCGTCTATATTTAGAAAAAGTATGGGATCCCTGGCCATGGCCGATAATTCTTCAAGATGAAGGTCTGCACCGTAGCTGTCGATATGATTTACTCTTATAAACCAGGCATTCTCGGCATCAGTGAGGCAGAGCTTGCCGTTATCTCTGCTGTAAGAAGGATGGCTTACCGCCATATCATCGGTTATGGGCTGTAGCGAGCAGCCCAGGGGAAGGGTAAGAAAATGTTCTTCTTCGGTGAGGATGTTTTTACCAAGGAGCAGCTTTCCGCTGCGCTCTCTGTGCATATCCTCGTTCATTTCGCTCTTGCCGCCTCCGCTGGCGCCCTCATGGCATATTATAAGCGCATTATCATATGGGGTGGTGACCTTTACTGTGGAGCAGTGCAGGGTTACCCAATCCTCTCTCTCCCCCTTGTTTATGAGCATCCCGTACACCCCCTTTTTGGCGCTGGGCCCGGGGTAAAGATTGTAGCTGAACATTTCGTGAAAATCTTCTTTCCTCCTGTGGACTACTATCTGTTTGCCCTTAAAGTGAGTATGTCTGAATGTGGGGGCAACGAGAACAAAAGCCTTGGGCTCGAACGTGCGATCAAGCTTGTCGGTGTCAACTACCCCCTGTAGAAGGCCCAGTCCAAGAGCAAAGAAGGCGGCGTTGGCCGGAGCAATAGCTATGGCGTCCAGTTTAAGGTTTCCCGGGCCGGCATTAAAGAAGAATACGCAGAGCCGCTGATTTTCCAGCCATTGAAAAGTTTCTTTCCTGAGAGAATTGAAATCGTAACCGAACCTGTCCTTAAAGCGGGGTTTGTCGGATGGGAAGTCGTCGGCAATAACCATGCTTTCCGGATCGCGCCTTCTCATATACTCTTCTACGTAATTGGCGGCCACTCCGTTTTTTACTTTGCATACTTTTGCTTCAGTGACTTTACCCCTGCCGGGTATATCGTAACTGACCTCGTGCCAGCCGTGGGGCTTGGCATCGGCGTATGCCAGGGGTACCATTTCTTCCACACTGTTTGCAACTGTATACTCCGGACATTTATCCAGGAGCTGCTTGATCTCATTTTTTAGTTTTATGTTTTTAAATTTATTCATCTTTGTTATACCTTTAAATTTAAGATTTTATTTTATGTCATTTTTTTTAGCGTTTGTCAAAAAAATGACGCGTGATTTATTAATTATATAAGCCGGGTTTTCTTGAATTAAGGGCGTTTTATTGGTATAATAATTGCAAAGTTGGCAGGAAGTAAAAAAACAGGTGGAAAGCGGTCCTTCCGGGGCCGCGGGAAAATGTTAAACTGGAGGAAAAATGGAAAAGTACAATTTTTTAGGTTATGTAATACTGGGGATGAAGATTCTGTCTTTTATTATAGCCGCCGTCACTGTGATATCCTTTTTTGCCATTCTTATAATGGGCGGGGATCCGGGAAGTCCGCGCTATATGAGCCTTGTAGCTCTGGTACTGGGATTTTTGTATTTTGGTGTCATATACATCTTTGCCGGCATTGCCGAGCTGCTCTTAGACATAAAGGATAACACAAAAAAGGAAGAACTCTAAGATTAAAATATCACCGGCAACAAAAATGCCGGGCGCGGTGGCACGCATTGCTGTGCGGCGACCGCGCCCGCGGCGCCGGAGCCTTAAGCGCATGGCGGAAATCTTTTAATTGAATTGTGAACAGTAATTCATTAAAGATATATATCAAGCAGATTCATGATGTTGAGCCTTTAAGCGAAGAGGAGGAGAAAAAACTTTTTCGCCAGCTCAAGAAAAAAGGAAAAAAAGCGGAGGCTGCCCGCCGCCGGCTTATAGAAACAAACCTGCCTATTGTCATAACCCTGGCCAAGAAATATTATTATCCCGCCCTGAGAATGGAATTTGTCAATTTTATAGGGGAGGGCAATATAGGATTAATAAAAGCAGTGGAAAAATATGACCCGGACAAGGGGTACCAGTTTTCCACATATGCTTCCTGGTGGATTGAAAAGTATTTTCAGGAATCTATTTTAAAAAGCAGAAGTGTTATTCAGCTGCCTGAGAAAAAGCTCAGTGACCTTAAAAAAATAGAAGAAAGCGCTTCAAAGCTGCTTCAAAAAACCGGCTCCACTCCCAGTTATGAGGATGTTGCCGATAAGATAGATATGTCCATATCAAAAGTCAGGGATACAGTAATATCGGCAATGAAAATGAAGTACGTAAAATCTCTTGATTATTTTATAGATGCGGAGGAAAATAAAACATTAAAGGACGTAATTTCAAACGATGAGGATATTATTGAGGATATAATAAAAAAAATCAGTATCAATAACCAGCTAAAGGAGTTGTTCAGCTCCTTAAACGAAAAAGAGCGCAGGGTGCTGAATTTAAGGTTCGGGCTGGGCGGCAGGGCCAATCATACTTATAAAGAGATTGCCTCCGAGCTTAAGGTCTCTCCCACCAGGGCAAGAGACATTCAGAACGTGGCCATACGAAAGCTTCGCCATATATTTAAAGACGGAAAGGCAAAAAACGGGGAATAAATTAAGGGAGAAAAAAGCTGAAGATACGATATTATCCGGATCCCATATTGAGAAAGAAAGCGCGCAAGGCAAAGCGGGGCGAAGCCCAAGAGCTGTATCCGGGCCTTATTGCCACCATGCTAAGCTATGAGGGTGTGGGCCTTGCCTGTCCTCAGGTAGGCATAGATAAGCGGATAGCCCTTATCTCCGAAACGGCCTGCGAAAGCCTTAAGGAGCCTCTTCTTCTTTTAAACCCGGTTATAACCCGGCGCCGGGGGAAGCAGTCCATGGAAGAGGGATGCTTAAGTGTCATGGGTGTCACCTGCAAGGTGGTCAGAGCAAAAGAAATAGAAGTTGAAACCGGTCCCGATGATAACAGAAAAATTATTGAAGCCTCCGGTCTTTTTGCCACTGTAATACAGCATGAGATAGACCATCTTGAGGGCATACTTTTTCCTGATCGTCTTAGTTTTCCCAAGAGGCTGCGGCTTTTCTACAAATCCAAAAAGCTAAAAAAGAAAAGTGAGAAAAGTTAAAACAGTTTTAATGTCCGGAACTTCTTCGGGCTGCAGCTACGCCTCTTTTTTACGGGAGAATCCGAATTCAGAAATTGCGCTGGTTTTAACCGGCCCGGACAGGCCATCAGGCAGGGGCAGAAAAAAGAAAAAGCCCCGGCCGGCTGAATTCTGCCTCCGGAAAGAAGTTGAACTTTTTCAAAGCGATGATGTTAATTCAACCGAGTCAGTAAAAATCCTTAAAAATCTTAATGCCGATATTGCTCTGGTTGTGGATTTCGGCCAGATACTTTCTCCGGAAGTCTTAGATATTTTTCCCTCCGGCTGTTTTAACCTGCACTATTCCCTTCTTCCGGATTTAAGAGGGGCTGCTCCGGTAAGAAGGGCCATTATGGAAGGCAGAAGTAAAACCGGAGTTACTTTAATGAAGATGAACAGGAAAATAGACGCCGGCGAGATTGTTTTCAAAAGAGAGCTAAGTATTGAGCCTGAATACAACTACCGGGTTTTAAAGGACAAACTTACAAAGGAGGGCATTATTCTGGCGGAAAAACTTATTAAATATCTTTCCGAAGAAAAAAAGCTTCCTTTGCATCCTCAAGATTCCTCTGAAGCCACAAAAGCTCCCAAGATTAATAAGCAATGCTGCAAAATCAACTGGGAGCAAAGCGCAGTGGATATAGTTAACCGGATAAGAGCTCTTTCTCCTGTTCCCGGATGCTGGACTTATTTTAAAAGAAAAAATATGAGGCTGAAAATACTGAAAGCGGATGTTGCTGAGTTTGACCCCGGCACTTTGTTGTCTCCGGGGGAAGTTGCGGAAAGCGGCAAGAAATCATTTTCCATAAAAGCCTCTCCGGGAGCGGTAAAAGTACTTGAAGTTCATCCTTCCGGCAGCCGTCCTATGAAAACGGCTTCCTTTCTTGCCGGCAACAGGGTTAAAAAGGGCGACATATTCAGTTGTAGTTAAGTACCGGGGGCAG
>JBNJFW010000106.1:0-5302 GCA_051747165.1 Elusimicrobiota bacterium
GCTCGGATCCCTCTCAAAAAGTTTCTTCTTCTTCGGCGCCGCTTCATTATCCGGAAGTGCTGACGGGAAGCGAGGTTGAAAAAATGATAAACGCCCCTTCATCAAATTCAAAGCTTATCTTAAGGGATAAGGCCCTTATGGAGTTTTTGTATTCTACGGGATGCCGGGTGGAAGAGGCAGCCGGGGTGGACAAACAGGATCTTGATTTGCTGGGGGGAACGGTTCTTATCCGGGGCAAGGGAAATAAAGAAAGAATAGCCCCTATGGGAAAACCGGCGGTGGATGCCCTTTACGAATATCTTTCATTCCGGGAAAGCAAAAGCCGGGCAGGGGACAATCCGGCTGTTTTTATTTCTTTCCGGGGCGCGAGGCTGGGGCAGAGAAGCATACGCAGGATAGTGAAAAAACAGGCGGAGGGCGCCGGGATAAAAAAAAGCATAGGCCCTCATACTTTAAGGCACAGTTTTGCCACTCATATGCTTGAAAATGGCTGCAATTTAAGGACAGTGCAGGAGCTTTTGGGCCATGCCCGCCTGCAGACAACGCAGAGATATACGCATCTGTCCAGGAAAAAATTAAAGGAGGTTTACCTGCAATCGCACCCAAGAAGCCGATAACCAGAGCCGATATAGAAGTTCTTACAGAAGAAACCGGCTGCAATATAGAGGAAGCAAAAAAGTATTACCGGGAGGCTTTTGGAAATATATCGCTGGCCTTAAAGAATATTTCAAAAAATATCCATCCCGTGGGAATTCTTAAATGCAGATTTAAGTCCGACAAGGCGGGTATATACGGCCTGTTTATGTTTATTTTTAATATAAGGGAAGACCGGATTTTAAGAGTGGCTTCAGTGGCGGGCTGCAATCCGGAAATATGCGAGTCGGATATAAATAAAAACTGGTTTTCTTTTGAGAAAAATCTTTATTCAAGGCGTTTAAAAGAGGGAAGCCTCAGGGGGGTCACCCAGAGAATGGAACAGGCTTTATTGAAAAAGCTTAACGATAAAAAAAATGTTCAATTTTTTCAAATGTACCGGGAGGAAAATGAAAAGGGAATAAAAGATTTGTTTCAATCGGAGATAAAGGAAATAATTAAGTTTGACACGGGGCAGGAATGCGAAGTGGATTTAAAACTTAAGGCCCAGAGGCTTAATCTCAGGCAGTTCCGGTATCTTACGGAGTCGGAAACAATAGGGGAGGAGTTTACGCTTTTTCCGGGTGAAAAGCATAATATAATCACCCAGCTGGCTCTGAATTCCGAAATTGTAAAAGCAGCAAATACCAAGATTGTGCGGGTTGAAAAAATCGAGTCGGGAGACATGGTTTTCACTAAAATAACGGATTCCAGGGATATAGGGATATATCTTTCGCACCTTCTGGGTGCTCGCAAGGGGGACTCTCTTATTCCCCTTTCGGTGTCGGTAGCGGATGTTAAAAACACAAAAGAAGGCATTGAGGTTATAGTGAGATTCGGTCCCGGTATTGTAGGAAGGGCCATTGAGGATCCCCGTAAAAAGGTAAGTGTATGGAGGGACGGTGGAGGAAGGGATTTAAACTGGCTCCGGGCAGCCGTTGTTGCACTGGCGGTGTTAGTTTTGTATTATCTAGTGATGGTAATCAGATGAAAAACTCAAATATCACAAAATTAAAAGCGGCAGTTATAACCCTGGCAGTTATAATAGGGGCAGGAACGCTGGGGGCGTGGTCCGTGAATATAATAATAAAGAGAATAATTCATGACCGCAGTGAAGTGGTGGTCCCCGATATACAGGGCGTACCTCTTGAGGATGCGCTTGAAGTTTTAAGCGAGCGCAATCTTTCTCTTTCCTTTGTGGCCAGAAGACATGACCCGGACATTCCTTCGGGGAGTATAATTTCTCAAACTCCCCCTGCCGGTCTTATGGTTAGAGAGGGCAGGGAGATAGAAACCGTAATATCATCCGGCGGCCGGGTTGTTTTTGTGCCGGATGTAGAGGAAAGGCAGTTAAGGGAGGCGGAGATGCTCATAAGGCAGACCGGTCTGCAGATGGGCGAGCAGAAAAGGACCTATTCCCGCAACCTGGAAGAAGATTATGTTGTTTCCCAGGATCCGGCGCCTGATAGTGTGGTTCAGAGTGATTCTTATGTTGACCTGGTGGTAAGTATGGGTCTTCCGGATGACAGGGAAGCTATTTACATGCCCGATTTAAAGGATATGAATATAAGAAATGCGGAGAAACTTTTAAGCGGCATGGGGCTGCGCATAGCCGGAGTAAAGTCGGAAATTCATGAAGAACTTCCCGAGGGAACGGTTATTTCTCAGAAGCCGGAGGAGGACGAGAAGGTAGAAGAAGGAGACAGCGTGGATCTTGTCCTTTCCCGCAAAGAAAGGCCCACCCTGAAGGTCAGGGAAGAAACCATAAGCTTTGAAATCCCGGCGGAATATGACGGCGAGGATGTAGAGATTAAGTTTTCCGACGGAATTCGCGATGAGGAGCTTATATACGAAGGGCTTGCGGAAAAAGGAGAAGTAATTGAAATTACAAAAAGAGTTTTGGGGGACGCCTCTGCCCGTATTTTTATAGATGGAGAGATGGTTTCGGAGAAAGAGTATAAAAAAGAAGAAAAAGAAGAAGAAGAAGAAACATACGAAGGACCGGAGTATTTTCCCGAGATAGATTCCGAGTACCCGGAAGAGCCCCGGGAGCCTATTGATTCCTTTACTGATTAAATGAGCAAGTTTAAAGTTTCCATTTCTGTTCTTAATATGGATTTTTCCAGGCTCCGGGAATGCATAGAAGAAGTTGAGAAAGCCGGCGCGGATTCGCTGCACCTGGATATTATGGATGGTCATTTTGTAGATAATATCTCATACGGTCCGGGTATTTCAAAAACCATAATAAATATTGCTTCCGTGCCCGTTCATGCTCACCTTATGATTGAAGACCCCCTGAAGTACGCAGACAGATTTTTTGCGGCCGGATGCGCGAGTGTAACCCCGCATGTGGAGACTCTCGGCAGGAAAAACGAGCATGTTCTGCAAAAGCCCCATACGGGAATATCACTTAACCCTGATGCCCCCTTAAGCAAGCTCGGGCCTTATTTGAAAGATGTGGAGAGAGTTCTTGTTATGAGCGTGATGGCGGGTTTCGGCGGGCAGTCCTTTATGAAAAAGAGCTTGAAGCGCATTGAGAGCCTTAAAAAAGAAAGAGAAAAAGCCGGCCTTGATTTTATTATAGAGGTTGACGGAGGAATAAACGATAAGACTGCTCTGGAATGCGTAAAAGCGGGAGCGGATGAAGTTATAGTCGGCTCCTGGGTAACCTCTTCTCAAGACCCGGCCGGAAAAGTAAAGTATCTTAAAAGCCTGGCTTGACCGGAGTTAAGATGAATGGCAATACAGCGGCAAGAAATAAAGAAGCATATTATAAATACAGCGTATTAAAGGAAATTGAAGCCGGTATAAGTTTACAGGGATGCGAAGTCAAATCTCTGAGGGAAGGCCGGGCCGACATAAAACACAGTTTTGCCAGGATAATTGAAGGAGAGGTTTTTTTAATTAACGCCCATATTGCCCCTTATACCAAAGCGGACTCCGCCCAGGAGTACGATCCCAGAAGGGACAGGAAGCTCCTGCTTAAAAAAAGGGAAATAAGATATCTGGAAAAGAAAATTCAGACTAAAGGGGTAACTATCATACCCACCAGGATTTATTTTAAAAAAGGCCGGGCCAAACTAAGCGTTGCCCTGGCTAAAGGAAAAACAAAAGCAGATAAAAGGGACAGCATAAAAGAGCGGATAACTAAAAGGGAAATGGACAGGGAAAGAAAAAAGTATATTTGACAAAGACCCTTTTTTTTTGTATAAGCAAGTGTCTTTCCGGTAATGCAACAAGCCGAAAAATTTTCCCCGGAAAAGTTCAAATTGAAATAGCAGCCTTTGGGTGTTTTGTTTTAACTTAACTATTATAAGCCTCCGTAAGCTTTGACCGGATTAAAATAAAACAGGTAAATTGCCTGACAGAGGCGCATATATTAAATTAAAAAACTTTTAAAAACCATATTCTTCTAAAAATAAATTAATGAAAAACAAAAAAATAGTACTTATTGACGGCAGTTCCTGTGTTCATAGAGCTTATCACGCTTTGCCCCCTCTTACCGGGCCGGAGGGTATCCCGGTTAATGCCGCTTACGGTTTTTTGAAAATGCTCAATAAAATAATAAAAAATCAACAGCCCGGCTATATGCTTGTTGCTTTTGACCATAAGAAGCCTACTTTCAGACATGAGCGCTATCCGGATTATAAAGCGCAGCGAAAAAAAACGGACCGGGAGCTTTTGCAACAGTTTCCCCTGATTTTTGAAATACTTGACCTGCTTAAAATAAAGAGAATAAGCTTTGAAGGCTTCGAGGCCGATGACATAATAGCCACTCTGGCTAAAAAGGCCCGCAAAAAAAACATGCCGGTTTCAATAGTTACCGGAGATAAGGATATTATGCAGGTTGTAAAAAAAGGCGTGCTTATAACCGACGGCATGAAAAACAAAATATATGATGAGAGAGCCATTAAGGAAAAACTGGGAGTGGAGCCCCGTTTTGTGACTGACTACCTGGCTTTAATCGGAGATAAGTCCGATAACCTTCCCGGGGTAAGGGGAATAGGGCCGGTGAGCGCAGCCCGGCTTATAAACAGATATGGAGGCCTTGATTCAATATACGCTTCCCTGGATAAAATAGATGAAAGATACAGAAAAAAACTTGTTAAGCATAAAGAAAGCGCTTATTTGACTTTTAATATGGTTAAGCTTGTCGGGGATATTGATTTGCCGGTAAAAATTGAAGACTGCCGCCGCCGCGGCCCGGATAAGGAAAAACTGAAAGAAAAGTTTGAATATTTAAATTTTAATTCAATTGTTTCCGACTGGATAAAAAAAGACGAGTTAAAAGATGAAATTAAAACCCGGACATTAAGTGAATATGGAAAAGTTCGCTCTTTTGTCTTAAAACATGCTTCATGTAAGCAGGTTTTCATATACCCTTTTTTTGAATCGGAGGTTCTCCGGGGCGTTGGTATAAGCTATAGTGGAAAAGAATGCGTTTATCTTCCCTCGGGCCGCTCTCTTTTAAATCCGGGTGGGGGCCTGGAAAAAAAAGAAATAAATAAAATATTTAAGGATTACATACTTAAAAATTCCGCACTTGCAACGTATGATTTTAAAAGTCTGTATAAGTATTTTAAAAAGCAGGGCGCGGGAAAAGCCCGGCCTGCTTTTGACTGCATAAGCGCCGAGTATGTTGTAAGCGGGGAATCCGGAAAACGCAGTC
>JBNJFW010000107.1:0-5294 GCA_051747165.1 Elusimicrobiota bacterium
AATTCATGATTTATTAAAAAATACTACTTATAAATTAGTATACGGTAACTATGTGAAAAAGAGGGGAATTTAATGTAAAAAACATGTGAAAGACTGCTTTTTGACTTTTACTTTTGTATTTTCTAAAATCCGGTAAAGTACCTCATAGTCCGGAAAAATGGATGGAAATCCTTAAAATTGAAGAAGAATAAATAAGGAAGACTTTTTTAGCCGGGCCACTTCATGTTTATTTTTAATATTTCAGAAACTGCCAGATCAACGCCCTTTGCTTTTAGCCGGACTTTAACAATTTAATTTAATTTGCCGTCCCGGGACAGTACTCTGGCCAGCCAGCGGGTTTTTTTAAAGTTATAGAGGACAATCATAATAATCACCATTATGGGCACTGCCAGAAACATTCCCGCCAGGCCCCATATAGAACCCCAGAACACCAGGGAAAAAATAATTACCAGGGGACTGACATTTAATGATTTTCCCATAAGTGTCGGATCCAGGAGGTTGCCGATTGTAAACTGTATAGCTCCTATGCCCAGCAGGATAATTAAAAAAGGCCGGTAGGTGTCAAACTGCAAAAGAGCCAGCAGAGCGGGCAATATAGTGGCTCCAATGGAACCCATGTGGGGGATAAAGTTCAAAATAAATATTAAAATAGCCCAGAAACCGGGGAAATCAAGGCCCACCTGCTTCATTATTACCCAGGAGGCTACGGCGGTTGTAAAACTCAGCAGGGTTTTAATGCCGATATAGCGCCTTATATCCCTGTCTATCTGAGCAAGAATATTTCTTATACGTTTTTCCTTGCGCTTATTTGAGGTGGCAAGTTTAATTTTACTGTTGAAATAGCGCTGTTCTAAAAACAGAAAGATCAGATAAATAAGGATAAGGCCCACATCCCCCAAAAAGCCCGCCAGCTCTCTGGCTATTCGCTGCATAAGTCTTCCTATGTCAAACTCTGTTGTAATTCTGGAAAGGGCCGGAACTTCCTCCACTTTTATCCCGAAGGGCAGCTCCTGCAGTATTTTTTCAAGATTTAACTGATACTGAGGGGCAACTTCTATTATCCTGGAGACATTTGTAACCAGTATTCCTGTAATAATATTGAAGGCAAGGGCAAACAGGCTTAAAATCAGGATAAGCCTTAAAGCCCGGGGAGGGCTTATGCCTTTTACTTCTACCCGGGATAAAGCATAGTCAATTGAGTTTATGAGGTACCATATAAGGAAAGCAAAGACCAGGGGGATTAAAAGATTATAGGCAATAACAAGAAGGTTTCCCATGATAACCGCAATACCCAGCCAGGAAAAAATTTTCAGAATATCGGGATACCTGCTTTGCTCTTCTATACCTGAAACAATATTTTTATTCATTCTTAACCAATATCAAAAGAGGTTTTTACACCCCAAAACTCCTCTCCAGTTTTTATTAGGAATCTGTAGAGATGATAAAAAATAGTTCATATTTTGTCAATTAACCTTATTTTTCTGAGTTTATAAGTGAAAATCAGGGCAAAAGCAAAAACCAGAGGCCCTGTTAGTTTTTATGACCAGCGCAGTGGCAAGAACTATTATTTAAGACCGTTGACTAATCTTTTGAAAAAACGCCTTCTGTTTTATAAGTAGATTTTCCTTTATCACCATATTTGCTCAAGTATTTTCTTAATCTGCTCTTTGTTTATTTTAACCGGATTGTTTTTCAGGCGCTGGATATTAACATTTTCCGCTATCATGTTTATATCATCCTTGTTCGATACCCCCGCATCTGTCAGCCTTATACCCATGCCGGCATCTTTTACAAAACCTCGTATTCGTTCAGCAGCTGATAGGGCATCATCCGCCCCCAGCAAAGCGCACAGCTCTTTTATTCTTCTCTTGTGACTTTGTAAATCAATTCCGCCATTTAAATCATTTTTGCCGGCGGCGGAGTTAAACACAAAAAACTCGGGTAAGGTAAGTATTACCGCATAACCGTGAGCTATGCCGTAATTAATGCTGAGTATATAGGAGACAGCGTGAGCTCCTGTTGTCTTGGAAATGTTTATGGCTTTACCCGAGAGATGGGCTGCTGCCATCATTTTCTCGCAGCTCCTTCTGTCGCGATTTTTAACAAAGGTTAAAAAATATTCCCTGAATATATTTATGCTCTCGGTAGCGTAAGACCTGCTGAGGGGAGTTGAACCCACCGCCCAGTAAGATTCCACTGCCTGAGAGAAAGCGTCA
Organism: Elusimicrobiota bacterium; assembly: GCA_051747165.1. Lineage (GTDB taxonomy): Bacteria > CG03 > SLGR01 > SLGR01 > PWQF01 > JBNJFW01. The sequence continues at coordinate 2,217 of JBNJFW010000107.1, forward strand.
AAAGCACTTGCCGCGGCTATACTTTCAGGCAAAGCGGCCCCCAGTTCCGGGTCGCTAAGAGAACAGTCGGGTAAAAGACATTGAGAAGCCACCGAATATTTGCTTTTGCCATCATATACGACGGCAAAATGAGTGCATTCGCTTCCGGTTCCGGCCGTGGTGGGAATAAGAATAAGAGGAATTTTTCTCTCCGGCACATCTTTTTGCCCTTTTATTACTTTATCTATTTTTTCTTTATCGGCAGGCAATACACTTATGAGTTTTGCGGTATCCATTACACTGCCTCCTCCTGCAGCTATAATAATATCGGGGTCAAAATCGCGTGCGGCCTCGCAGCCTTTTATAATATCCTCAGGACAGGGATTAGGGCGAAAATCACAATAGCGGAAGGTTTCATAATCTTTAAACATTTTTTCCAGCCTTGCCTTTAACCCTGTTTTCTCATAGGAAGACCTGCCGGTGACTAGAAAAATTTTTTTTGCTTTGTACTGTTTAACCAGGCTTTCAAGTTCTCCCAGCTTTCCGCAGCCAAATAAATGCCTTGAAAACCTCTTTTTATTATCCCCCAAAATTACAGTCTCTCTATAAAAGCCTTTCCTTCCAGGCCCAGCGTCACCCCCCGACAGTCAAAAACAAGTCCGGCTTTATTTACAATATCCTTGTAATTAAAATCATCATGGTCGGTTATAATAACCGTGCAGTCATAGCTTCCGTAATCTGTTGCTGCATGGTCAACCCCTTCCACTCCCTCAAATTCATCTACATAAGGGTCACAATAACTCAACTCGGCGCCCAGCTCCTTAAGTTCCGCTATAATATCATAAGCCGGAGCCTCTCTTACATCTCCAATGTTTTTCTTGTAACTGACACCCATGATAAGAATAGAAGAGCCGTTGACGCTTTTGCTGTACCTGTTGAGCACATTTGATATTCTGCTCACAACAAAAGAGGGCATGGCCCGGTTTATCTCTTCGGCATAATCAATAAAATGAGGATAAAAACGGGAGCTTTTAGCTTTCCAGGATAAAAACTGGGGATCAGTGGGAAGACAGTGGCCTCCCATTCCGGGTCCGGGATAAAAAGGCATAAAGCCAAAAGGCTTGGAAGAAGCGGCTTTAACTATTCTCCATACATCCAGCCCGAACTTGTTGCAAAGCTGAGCCATCTCATTTATAAGCCCGATATTAACCGCCCGGAAGGTATTCTCCAGTAGCTTGACCATTTCCGCTTCCTCGCACGAATCAACACACACAACATTATCCACAGCCGTCTCGTAAAGAGCGCGCGCCAGCTCAAGAGATTTTTTATCTACCCCCCCTATAACCTTGGGAGTGTTTCTTATCCCGTATTCTTTGTTGCCCGGATCCACCCTTTCAGGGGAAAAAGCAAGAAACACATTTTCTCCCACATTAAAACCCCTTTTTTCCAGCTCCGGAGCAAGTATCTCCCTGGTAGTGCCCGGATATGTAGTTGATTCCAGAACAACCAGAGTGCCCCTGGATATATTTGAAGCCACCGACCGGGAAGCGCTGATTATATATGACATATCCGGTTCCCTGCTTTTTCTCAGGGGCGTAGGCACACATATGATAACGGCATCCGCTTTTTCCATAACCTTAAAGTTTGTTTCGGGAATGAAGTTCCCGCTGTTAACTAATGCGGCAAGATCGGAAGACTCCACATCCTGTATATAAGAGACACCCTTTCTAAGCAGTTCCACCTTTTCTTCTGAGACATCCAAACCGTAAACTTTAAGGCCCTTCTGAGCAAATTCCGCCGCCAGCGGCAAACCCACATATCCCACTCCAACAACTGCCACCTCGGCTTTTGATTTTTTCAGCTTTTTAATTAATTTTTCATAAAACATAGATAACCCTCATTAACATACCAACCGGATACTGTAGAAGTAATCTACTTCTTAGAAGCTTTTTAGTCAAGTTTCAGGTAGGAAAAACAAAGGCATCCCCTCTAATGAAGGAATACCTTCACAACTGTAGCGCTGTGTCTTAGAAAGCCTTTAGTCTGCAGACCTTAAACTTAGCGTCTGCCCATCATATATGAAAAAGAAATCCTGTGATGTCCCCAGTGGTCTGAAAAATCCACAAAAGGAAGCATGGCCGCATAATCAATCCTTATTCCGCTCACACCCAGCTCAAGAGTGTAACTTCCACCCAATGAAGCTTCATAGCGGTTAACACCGGCCCTTAAGCCCAAAACTCTCTCCGAAGACCACAGTTCCACTCCCGCACCCATATTTATCTTGTCATCTTCTGTTCCCCATTCCTGGTCCCGGTATGAAGCAAAAGCCTCCGGCAGTATTTCTTTGAAAAAGCCTCCGCTGGGCAAAATTCTGTATCCAACTCCCATAGAGGCCTAAAGAGGAACAATATCTTCATTGTATATACCTACATCCGCAGGAAGAATATTCTTTACACTTATTCCCACCGGCATATCAAAAACAGGCTCCAGCAGTATACCGGCATCAAGCGTAAAATCTCCGGCGCTTTCGCTGCCGTTAATATCGGGGTCTTCAATATCCTGCTGCTCTCCTTTATCAAAGAAAAAAGAGTGACTAAGATATTTAAGGCTTACTCCGGCGGCAAATGGAAAATCAATAAAATCATAATTCCCGGCCGCAAAACTCACACGGTAAGATTCCGACTTATATATGCTGTCCCCATCAAAGGCCATATATGAAGCACCCGCGCTCATGTTGTCATTAATACCATAAGCCCCCGCTCCGTATGAATGATTAATGCTTACATTAGGCAGATTGGTAAAAGGGCTGTAATACTCAAACATAGCATCAAATCCGGAAACATTCAAAAGAGCAGCTACATTCCACTCTCCGGCCGAAGAATCATCCGCTGTGGTTATAAAAGCGCCGCTTTTCCCTCCTCCTCTTGTTCCTATACCATAATCCATAAACGCAGCCCGGGTAAAATCAGCAGAAACAAAAAGCAACGCCGCCAAAAGAAAAAGAGCTTTAAAACAGACAAGTTTTTTAATTAGACTTTCCTTACTTATTATTTTATCCATAGTTTTTTCTCCTTTTTAGCCCCCCGTTTATTATATAAA
>JBNJFW010000108.1:0-5288 GCA_051747165.1 Elusimicrobiota bacterium
AAAAAAGTAAGGATTGATTATTCTCTGGTTATTGTGTATAATACAGGTAGAGGATATTTTATTTAATGAGGGCGGAAAAATTTAAAAAAATAAAAGCAGCCCTGGCTTTAATGCTGGCGGCTTCATTTACATTGCTTTTTTTTCAAGCCGGTGACAGTAATACGCAATCGTTCCGGTTGCTTAGGGATAATATGTCATATTCCTCCATGGCGGCAATTAATATAAGCCGCAATATAAATAGAGCAGAGCCCGGCCCTTCTTCAGAGGAGAGGGATAATAAGCGGGAAGCCGGCAGTCCTGTTTTTCTAATGACCGGTTTGATTCCGGTTAACAGTTTGGCCCGGATTAGTGTTAATTTAAACAGGTTGCTTTTTTCCTTTCTTTTATTCTTTTCTTTATTTAAGGGAAGTGTAAAAAATAAAAATCCCGAAAGCACAAAGTATTATATGACCTGGCGCTTTAAATTTCTTACTCCCCTGCAAAAAATTATTTTTCAACTGTTTGAATATTTTGATACAAAAGAAATTAATAAAATAAATTATGCACTGCTTAAGGCCCGCGTATTTAAACGCGGGTTTTTTTATCATATAGCGTGGAAGAGATGTAAATTATGTTAAGCCTGTTCATAAAAAATGAAAGGAAAAAAAATGGCTCAAAAAATTCTTGTAATTGAAGATGAAGAAATTATGTCCTCGATGCTCAAGGACAACCTGGAAATGCTGGGGTTTGAAGTTATTGTAGCGGAGTCGGGTATGGAGGGTTTGAGAAAAGCCGAGATTTTCTGTCCGGACTTAATTACTCTGGACATAATGATGCCGGGGCTTGACGGAATAACAGTATTGGAAAAGCTTAAGCTCAATAATAAAACTAAAGACATTCCGGTCATATTGATGTCCGTGGCCGGGGAAAAAGAAAGCATAGGATTAAAACTGGGAGCGGTAGCTTTCTTTAAAAAGCCTTTTGATTTCGAAAGGCTGAACTCAAAAATACAATCTATTACAAAGCGAAAATCGGTATTGGTGGTTGATGACAATCCCGAGATTTTAAAACTAATTAAATTGAAATTGAACAATCTGGGCTATGTTACCGAATGCGCTGACCGAGAGGAAGCTGTACTGGAAAAAATCAAACAAAATAAACCGGATGTCATACTTATGGATGTGGTTCTGAGCCGGGCCAGCGGATTTGATTTGATAAACAAACTTAAATCACGTAAAGAAACATCCGGCATACCCATAATAGCCTTTTCGGGTTTTGTGAGTGATGAAGTGCCCGCCAGGGAAATTGTAGGCGTGGAAAAATGTATTAACCGGGATTTCACTATAGAGGAACTTGCCTCTGAAGTCAAAAACTTTGTTAACGGGGACTCCGATTAACAGAGTTTTCGGTCTCGCTTAAGATAGCGCCGATATATTCTTATTTCACGGAAATTTTACATTTCTTTCACATCTTTTATATATTACTAAGGTATAATACCCTATAGAGGAAAAAAAGAAAAAAAGGAAATCCATATAAAATGAATAGAAAAACAAAAATGTTCTTCCGGCTCAACAAGGTGAAAATTATAATTGCTCTTGTGGTGACTGTTGTTCTTATTTTACTTGTTCTGGGCCTGAGTGCTCTTGAATCTTTCTACCGGCGTATTACCATGGCTCAGATGCCTGTTCATATTTTCACCGCGGGAATAAGCGCTGCGGTTTTTGTTTCAATGTACCTTTTGTTTTTAAGAGGAGGCATGGCGAAAATAAGGCAGGATAAAATCAAGGGGGAAAGAGTAAATATAAAATGGGATGACGTGGTGGGTATAGAAGAAGCAAAAGCAGAGGCCAAAGAGTTTGTCGAGCTTCTTAAAGACAGAAGAAAACTTAAAAAAATAGGTGGAAAAATACTTCGCGGACTTCTCATGGTAGGTCCTCCCGGCTGCGGTAAGACCCTCCTGGCAAAAGCAATAGCCACCGAGGCTGACATACCTTTTCTTTCCATGGCGGCAAGTGAATTTAACGAAATATTTGTAGGAGTGGGCTCCAGTAAGATAAGGAAACTTTTTAAGCATGCCAGAATAATGGCCGGCGGGCATGGCGCCTGCATAATATTTATTGATGAACTTGACGCTATCGGTAGAACAAGAAGCTTTTCCTTTGGCGGAGGCCAGGAGACCAACAATACTCTTAACCAGCTCCTTGTGGAAATGGACGGGCTTAAAGACGAAGATGTTAACATAGTGGTAATAGGGGCCACAAATGCAAGTGAAAATGTTATTGACCCGGCTCTGATGAGACCGGGACGATTTGACAAAAAGCTGCACATAGGCCGGCCCGGTCTGGAGGGCAGAGAAGCTCTTTTCAGTTATTACCTCTCCAAGGTTAAATACAACCCGGATATAGATATATCCCGGCTGGCCAGAAAATCAGTTTATAAAACTCCGGCCGACATTGAAAATATAGTTAAAGAAGCGGCTCTTATAGCCACCCGCGAGTCAAAGGATATAATAGACCACAAAGAGATATCGGCGGCTATAGAGCGGATTGACATGGGAATAAAACACAGGCGTAAAATGACCCCTCAGGAAAAAAAGAGGGTAGCTTATCATGAATCGGGTCATCTTATGGTCCTGTGTTTTCTGCATCCCACCAATGACGTTTTTAAAGCTTCAATAATATCCAGAAAAGAAAGCCTGGGGGGAGTTTACCACCAGCCCCGTGAAGAGCTTTTTACAAGCGACAGAGACCATATCCTGGCTAATATAAAAGTGTCGCTGGGGGGATACGTTTCGGAGAAACTTGTTTGCGGAGTTACCTCCAACGGTGTACTTTCAGATTTTCAGAAAGCCATGGCCGAAGCCCACAACATGGTTTGGAAATTCGGGATGGGCGGCAACGGGTATATAGGAGATTTTACGGTCATTCCTCCCGAGCAGCTGGCGGAGAAAACCAAGGAAAAGCTAAATGAAGAAACAATGGCAATATTTAAAGAATGCTATGAAAAAGTAGAGCAGCTCCTTATAAAAGAGCGTCCTTTGCTGGACAGATTTGCCAGAGAACTTCTTGAAAAAGAAGAACTTGAATATGATGAGATAGAGGACATATTTAAGTCATATGTGCCGGAATCCCCGCCCCTGTTGAAAAATAAAGATGCTGCCGCCCGGGACTCTTCTTCCGAATGAAGAGACTTTTATTAATCCTATCTCTTTTTTTTCTTTCCTCCTGCGGGGGAGTGACATATCCGGATGAGAAAGTTCTTGAAAGCCTTGACGCCATTCTGCTTGATGAATATTCAATAGATAATGTGCAGACAGCAAGAAATGAAAATTCGCTCTGGATACATGTCCCGGTAGAAAAGATACACACTGAAAATTACGAGTTTGATGAAGAAACCCTGGATAAGATAAACAATGTATCCTTAAGCGCCACCCGGGTTCTTTTAAGCACCGATGCGGATATTGACTTTTTATGCATTTTTATAAAAGACGAAGATGCTCTTGAATTTAGAATAATCCGTCATATAAAAGATATAGAAAAAGCAAGAATATGGTATATATCTTCCGAAGAGCTGCAGGACAGATCGGAAATGTCCATGGATTTTGATCCTTCGGCCTACGGAAAAAAAGCGCTCAGGCAGCTTGCGGGAGCAGGAGAAGATAAAGCAAGAGGATTTATAATTCCCTCCAAAGCTCATGAACTTGCCGGCAAAATACCTCCCTTTGATGAAATAAAAAAAATGAAGGCCAGAAGAATTAATGATGACAAAGCCCTTATATATGTAAAAACGGAAAAAGAAAATCCTTTTTTATTTCTGGTGGATGCGCAATACAGTTCCTCATTTGACGACTTGCTTGGACTTTTACAACCGCTTTTAAGCGAGGAAGAAAAAGAGGTCTTTCCTGAAGAAGACAGCTTTCCGGTCATAGCTGACTTTTATGAATTAAAAGAAGGAATGCCGGATGAATATGAAAATATGGGAAAACCTTCTTCCTGGGATGATAAAGAAGTTTACAGCCGGCCGGTTTTTTTAGAGGATTTTGTTGAAAGCCAGATTAAAAGAAAAATCAGCGATAAATTCGATGAAAATCACTATGATTGGGATATAGAGATTCAGGACCTGGAAGTAGCATGGTCGGGTGAGGCTATAAGGGTAACGCGTTCTTTTAATGAGGGTTCAAACCCTCTTTTTGACGTAGATGCCGATTATGAGATAATTTTAGCTGTTTCTCAGGCCGTGAAAAATTATGATATTGATATAAACAAACTTATTATACTTAAAAACATCTGGAACACAGTAAAAGAGGTGTCCCGGGAGGAACTTCTTTCGGCAAAGCCGAAAAAATGGAGAAGAATAAGACAGAAAAATGAAAAATCCTCTGCCGAGACAATAAACTCTTTATTTATGTTTGATTATGACGAGTAAAAACCTGCCATTTCACAAATAATTCATTTAAATTTCACACCTTTTTTATATTAATCCGGTAAAATAATTATTAAGACGGATAAAAACCCTTTACGGGATTAAGTGAGTTTTAGTAAAAAAATATGCGCATAAAGCCTGAATTAATAATATGTTCTGAAAAAATAAAATCAACAGTCATTATAATGCTGGCTGCTGTATTATTTTTATCGTCCTCATCATTTTCGGCGGAAATTTTGCATCAAAGCCCGCGCACCAGGCGGGTTCAGGGAGAATCTTACCGCCCTTTATTTGAGAGGCCCTCAATTGAAGAGGATAAAAAAGGACCACGCCGGGCCGAAAACCTTTCCCCCCGGGAAGCTTCCGAGTTATCTCAAAACAAATCAAATATTCAAAAGTCCGGGGGAAGGGGTTTTAATTTAGATCTGTCATCCATGGTCGCTTCTCTGAAAAAAACACTGCAGTCTCTTAAAGATATAGTAAATAATCTAATAATTAGATTCTTTCCGGGGTTTTTGGGATATGAAGTAGACGATTACCCGGAAATAACCGAGCCCAGTGAAGATGTGGAAGCGCTGTTAACAGAGTTTTTCGGGGAGGATATTCTTAACTCTCCCCGGGCAGAGAATCCGGAAAGTTTTTCCGCAGCAATGGCAACTTTTAATAGCCTGGAGATAAATGAGGTTGAAACTGTAATGCAGTCTTTTTTTGAGCTTTTCGGAAAAGAAAAAATTCGCAATACATTTGCCTTAAATGTTTATGCTTTCAGCCTTTCAGTAAGAATGGCAGAGTCTTTGGGTCCTGAAAATTTCATACCTATAACCCAAGAGTTAAATAATATGTTTGGAGAAGAATCTGTTGCCGAATCATTTATGAGAGCGCCGGAG
>JBNJFW010000109.1:0-5217 GCA_051747165.1 Elusimicrobiota bacterium
GTTTATTTTTTTTCCCTCAGGCTTTGCCGTAATCTCAACACCACTTTCCAGTATATCTTCAGGATCAGTTAAATACAGCTCTGCCCTCCCTCCTTCAAAAAGGCGGTTGAAAATTCGGTTGAAATTATCATTAATTTCATTAAAATTATTCAGAAACCGCTCCTTTGTACGCGCATTTATCTTTTTTATTATTCCGTTTAAGTTTCGGTCCGATTCTTCAAGGTCATCAACATGCTTCTTTATAAATTCAAAACGCTGGTTTTCCTTTTCAAACTCTTCAGGCGCCTGAAGATTCACCTTTCCCACATTTTCAAGTTTCTTTTTAAGCTTAAATATTTCCTCTTCTCTGACCGGCTGACTTCTATAATCTTTAAGTGCCTCTTGTAAATCCGTATTCATATCTTCCTGAAGCCGCACTTTAATATTTTTTATCTTTTCTCTCAGTATTTCTTCAGCCTGGCGCTCCTGCGCAGCTGTTTCCTTGCATTGCTGAAGTTCAAGCCCCCTGCTTTTTTGAGTTTCTTTTAAACCTTTAATTTTATCTTTAATTAAACTTCGTTCATTTTCAAGCTCCCCGGAGGTGGCCTGTATTCGCTTTTTTTCCTCGTTTAATTGTGAAAGTGTTTTTATATCATCCGAATTACGAGATATTAAATTCTTTCGCTGTGCCTCTAAGTCCTTTATTAATTTCTCAATCCGTTTTTCTTCTTCTTTTGTATCAGATATGCGCTTCTTTATATTTTCACTGCGATTTTTTTTCTTTCTTAGCGATTCGAAAATCATCTTTTTCTCAGCTTCTAAGGCGGCCGTTTGTGCATTTAAATTAGACAATTTGGACTCAAAACCGCTTAAATCATCTTTTAAACCTTGAATTTTAAGACTTAAGTTTTCTGCGTTTTTAGCTTCTTTATCACATTTTTTTAATAAAAAATCTCTATCAGGAATCTTTTTAAGTTTTTCCCGGAGTTCCGCAAGCTCGCTTTTCATAAATTCAGCCCGGCCTTTAAAATTACTTTTTTCCTGGTTTAATTTAGATATTTCGCCCGCCAGAGAGGCACTCTCTTTTTTTACTTCTTTTATTTCGCAAACTAATTCCTCTTTTTGTTCTCTGCGAGTTTCAATATCCTTTTCAGTAGTTTTCAGAAGTTTTTCAAAATCCTTAATATTTTTTTCAAGTCCCAGTAAGCGCCCGCCCCGCGGGGGTACATCTCCGCCTCCGGCAACAACCATTTCTCTGAAATATATAAGTTCTTCCTTAACCTCAATGTCCCGTACAATAAAAGAAACAATTTTTTTAAAAAAATAATTATCGCTGTTATTTTCATTTGATAATCCACAGGCTTTCTCATCAATTCTGTCTATCAGCAAAAAAGTAAGAGGAGGCAAATTCTTGTCCTTTAAAAAGGTTATAGCTTTTTTTGCGGCATTTATATCTTCGGCAATCATCCAGGATGTTTTTTCCCCTGCCCGATATGCTATGTCTTTCATTTTTGTATCTGAAAGTTCTTTTTCCAGCAAAGAAAATATCGGGCCGTCTACTCCTTTTATTCCTTTTCTTGCAAGCTCTTCCATACTTAAAAGCTGCGGAAGATATTTCTTACCCGAATCAAATTCGCTCTTTGTTTTATGAAATTGTGCAAGATATTTTTCCCTTTTAACTTTAAGTTTAGCTATAATATCTTCAGTATTGACAAGACGGTCTTGAATTTCTTTTGTTTTTTTCCTGCAGAAGCTTTCTTTGCTTTTGAAATTTTCTAAAAGAGTATTTCGTTTACTTAATTCATCTTTAATCTTTTCCAGATTTTTGTTTAATTCTTTTTCTTTAGCGGATAAAGTCTTTTGACTAGCAGTTTGTGATTCTATTTTAGCATTAAAATCACTGAGACGCGCCTTGGAAAGAGATAATTCTCTTTCCAGTTTTTCAATATCATCTTTTATTTTTTTTATATTACTTTCTCTTTCCTGTATATCTGAATTTTTTGAATTTAAAAGTGAGTTAATTCTTTCCATTTCCTTTTCAGGTTTATTACTGCTTAAAGTTCCAAATTCTTTTAATTCTTCTTTTAACTGCTTTAATCTGGAAGAACAATAACCTGCAGATTCCGAATTTCTATTTATTTCCTGCTCAAGTCTTGATAACTGAGAGTCAAAATCGTTTACCCGGCTGTTTATTATTTCAATTTTACTATCTAATTGAAAAGATTGCCGGCTGAGTTTAATAATTTTGTTATCTAATTCTGATTTCTTTTCTTCTTTTGCGGTTAACTGTGAATCTATACGGCTTTTCTCGGAACTTAATGAAGCCAACTTTTCAGTTATATTTCCGGATTCTTCTTTTCTTACATTCAAGCTGTCTTTTATATTTTCATATTCCTGGCAAAGTCGACTTACCTCAAGATATGAAAGCTTTTTCTTATAGTTTCTGAACCTGGAGGCTCTTGCACTCTGCCTTTTAAGGCGCCTGATATTCTTTTTAACCTCGGCAAGAATGTTTTTAACTTCATTTAAATCATGGCGGGTTCTCTCCAGACGTCTTTTGGCATTCTCTTTCCTTTCTTTATATTTCCTTATACCCGCGGCTTCTTCGATTATGCCTCGTCTTTCTTCGGGAGAGCATTTCAATATAAAATTTACATTTCCCTGGTCCATAACAGAATAGGAACGGGTTCCCACACCCGTATCCATAAACAACTCTTTAATATCCTTCAGCCGGCAGGGGTTTCGGTTAATATAATATTCGCTCTCACCGCTACGGTATAACTTGCGCATAACACTAACTTTATCATAATCAACCGGCAAAAAGCCTGTAGAATTATCCATGCGCAGCTCTACTGAGGTAACACCAAGGGGTTTGCGTGTCTTGGAGCCCATAAATATCATGTCCTCCATTTTGTTGCCTCGCAAGCGGCCGGCGCTCTGCTCGCCAACAACCCAATTCATCGCATCAAGAACATTTGACTTTCCGCAACCATTGGGACCAACAATCACAGTCATGCCCGGGGAGAATTCAAATTTTATTTCATCGGCAAATGATTTAAAGCCGTATATTTTTAACTTTTCAAGATACATTTATGAATATCTGTCCCTTTCAGAAAAAACACACCCGCAATACTCCTGTCTATACAATTTTTCTCTTTTGGAATAATTTATTCCTTTTTTCCATCCCTTACGAAAATCCTCTTCATAAAAACCAACATCCCACTTTTGCCCTGCTTTGCGGCCTTCTTCTATTATAATATCAAAACTCTGAAACCGGCTGTATAGCAAGGTAGTTGTAAAAACCGGAATTTTTCTATTCGACGCCTCCTTAGCAGTCATATTTAGTCTAATGCTGTAGCAAGCACGACATCTTTCTTTTTCATCATAGGAATTCATGCTTTTAAACCACTTTTCCACATCATATGATTGCTCAATTATATCAAGGGCGTTTTTTTTTGCAACATAATACCCCAAAGTCATTCTTCTTTTATTATACTCTCTCCATCCGTGGATATTGGGGTTATACCAGAAAGCGCAAACCTTAAATACTTTTTTTAAAACTTCATAGGGATAGCAAAGACATGGAGCGCAGCATGTATGAACAAGAATTTCTTTTTTCATAAATTAAACATTTTCGCTATCCGGGTTTTCTTCAAAAGGCAATGCTATATTAAGGTCATATTCAAGCGCTCTTTTCTTTGCATTTAAAATAAATTTCTCCCAATATCCGCTTCCGGGATATTCTCTATCCTCATAAAGCTTTTTATATGATTCAAGTAAATTCGGAAACTTTTCTTTAAGCCACATAAAAAACATATCTCTCTGGAAAGGTTTAATTGTAAGAGGATCAAATAGAACGTAATCCGCCCCGCCGACAGAAGCCTTTTTAAGAACTTTATTAATTTCCTTGCCGTCACTAATAAAGGGAAGAACAGGAGATACACCTAAGCCTGCATAAATATTATGTTTTTTTATGCTTTTAAGAAGTCCGAGGCGCGTCTTTACAGGAGGAGAATCACCCTCAAGTTTCTTCACAAGATCCCTGGAGACCACCGGAAGAGACACAGTTATACAAACAGTGCTTTTTTCATTGATTTTTTTAAGAAGATCAATGTCTCTTAAGACCTTAGGCGAGCGGGTAATCAAATGTACAGGAAAATCATATTTTTGCAAAACTTCGAGTAACCTTCTGGTAATAAAATATTCTTCTTCGGGCTCGCCGTAAGGCTCACAGGATTCTCCCAGAGCTATGACCCCCCTGCGCAGGCCCGTAGAAAGCTTCCTGTCAAGTAGATAGGGAGCATTAATTTTAATCTGAACCTGCCGGTCTTTTTCCTCTTCAAGGCCGGTAGAATCAATATGCTTTTTTTCCTGAACATAGCAATACCTGCATCCTACAAGGCATCCTCTGTAAGGATTAATAGAATATCTTGACATATAAAACCTGTTTATATTTTCGTTTCTATATAAAATATTCTTTGCCTGATAGGGCTCGCTTATTTTCTTTTTCTTTTTCATGAAAGTCTAAAAAAGTTCTCTTTCGGCAGCAGGTTTTTTTATTCCCATATGCTCATAACCCAGGCGTGTTATCTGTCGACCCTTTGAAGTCCTTGCAAGAAAACCGCATTGAATAAGAAAGGGTTCATACATATCGCTTATTGTTTCTTCATCTTCTCCTACAGCTACAGCCAGAGAGCCCAAGCCCACAGGACCTCCCGAAAATTTTTCTATTATAGTCTTCAAAATTTTCCTGTCCATAGTATCCAATCCCTTTTTGTCAACCTCAAACATCTCAAAAGCCTTACAGGCGACATTCCTGGTAATCACGCCATCTTCTCTTACCTGGGCATAATCACGCACTCTTCGCAAATAGCTGTTTACAATCCTGGGGGTCCCGCGACTCCGCAATGCGACTTCCCGGGCCCCGGAATCATCGATTTCAACATCGAGTATTTTCGCAGACCTCAAGACAATCTCTTTAAGGTCAGTTATAGCATAAAAATTCAACCGTTCCTGTATACCAAATCTTTCTCTCATTGCAGCCGTTATGCGTCCGGCTCTGGTCGTAGCGCCCACCAGGGTAAAAGAGGGCAAATTTAATTTTATACTCCTGGCGGAAGGCCCTTCACCTACCATTATATCCAGCTTATAAGTTTGCATTGCAGGATAAAGTGCCTCCTCCACAACCTTATTTAACCTGTGAATTTCATCTATAAAAAAAACACCTCTTTCCGGAAG
>JBNJFW010000110.1:0-5213 GCA_051747165.1 Elusimicrobiota bacterium
TAAGGATCTGCCCGATGTCTGGGACTGATATAATATTAATAGATTTGGATAAGTGCTATGGGTGCCGCAAGTGTAAAAATGCGGCTCCCGGGGTTTATTATTTAATTGAAAAGGGAATAAGAAGGCTTGTATGCCGCCATTGCGAAAATCCTCCCTGCGTGGAGGCATGCCCGGTTGATGCCCTGGAGAAGAAGGAAAACGAGGATCTGCTGCGTTACGCTTATGTATGCGTTTCATGCAAGCAGTGCTCCAGTGCCTGCCCTGTGGGGGCGAATCCCGTAGAGATTCTTTCATACAGGACTTTTCCCGTTTATGGTGCGGATTTTGAAAAATGCATGAAAATATGTAAAAAGAAAGCGGTAAGCATATCGGAAAAGGTTCCGGAGGATTATGTTAAAATGGGAGAAAACTATGCGCTTAAGGCGCAAAACTGGAAAAAATGATTTTATTTGATTATTTAGTTTATCCCGGTATTTTATTTACTCTTTTAGTTGCTTTTGCGGTTTCCTGGATTGACAGAAAAGTAAGCGCCCTTGTTCAGTGGAGAATAGGGCCCCCGCCTTTACAGCCTTTTTATGATTTCTTTAAGCTTATGAAAAAGGAGACCCTTGTTCCCGGAAATACTCCCGCTTTTATTTTTCTGCTTGCTCCTGCCCTGGGATTTGCTTCCGTGATGCTTGTTTCGCTTATACTTTTTAAAAGCAATCTTTACCAGGTGGGGTTTGTGGGGGATATTTTTGCGGTGGTTTATTTGCTCATGGTACCGGTTTTTTCTCTTCTTATGGCCGGGGCATTGTCCTCCAATCCCTTGGCCTCCCTGGGAGCTTCAAGGGAAATGAAAATGGCGCTTTCTTATGAGCTTCCTTTTATTTTGTGCTTAAGTGTGGTTATAATAAAGACGGGAGGGATGACCGGTCTGGGGGATATTATATTTGCGCAGAACTCAAGCGGACCGGTCATATATTCCTTATCGGGTATAATAGCTTTTGTCGTTGTTCTGCTGTGCTTTCAGGCCAAGATGATGCAGATTCCTTTTGATATATCCGAAGCGGAACAGGAGATAATGGGGGGAACTCTTATAGAATATTCGGGCCCTCCTCTTGGTTTTTTTATTTTAACAAGATGGGCTCTTATGGCGGTGCTTCCTTTTTTTGCGGTAATTCTGTTTACCGGGGGAGTGTCCTCTCCTCTCGGCCTGCTTAAATATATTGGAGTTATTGTAATCAGCATACTTATAAAAAATACCAATCCGCGCATGAGGATAGACCAGGCACTTAAATTTTTCTGGGGTCCGGTTACCGGGGCGGCGGCTTTAAGTGTTATACTGGCTCTGGCGGGCTTATGATTAAAGGTTTTTTTAAAAAATCCATATGGGTTTATCATTTTGCAGCCGCCTCATGCAATAACTGTGATATAGAGATTCTAGATGCGCTTACTCCTAAATTTGATGCGGAAAGGTTCGGTATAAAACTCGTAGGAAGCATCCGGCATGCCGATTGTATGCTGATTACGGGGGTTGTTAATTCCAGGAGTTTGCCCCGGCTGAAAAAAATATATTCACAGGCCCCCAAGCCCTTTTATGTAGCGGCAGTGGGGACCTGTCCCGTGGCTACAGGCATATTCAAAGGTTCTTATAACGTAGAAGGCCCCGCGGACAGGCATGTCCCTGTTGATGTTTATATCCCGGGTTGTCCGCCCCGGCCCGAGGTTCTGATATCGGGGATGGTTAAAATTATGGAGAAGATAAAAAACTGATAATGGAACAAGTAGAACTTATTAAAAAGAAACTTGGAAAAAAAATACTTAAAATAAAGAGCCCTAATAAAAAGAGGATTTATATGGATATATCCCCCGAAGCTCTTCGTCCGGCGGCGGATTTTCTGTTCAACTCTCTTAAATGCCGCTTTTCAACCGCTTCCGGTATTGACGAAAAAGACTGGTTTGAGGTAATATATCATTTTTCTCTTGATTTAAAAGGTGTTTTCATTAATCTGAGGGTTAAAACTGATAAAAAAAGACCGCAGGTGGATACAATTTCTGATATTATAAAAGGCGCCCGCTGGATAGAGCGGGAGCTGCATGAACTCATGAATGTAAGTTTTTCGGGAAATGAGGATATGAGGCCTCTTTTACTTTCAGATGATTATAAAGGGCCAGATAACCCGCTGAGGAAAAAATGAACGAAAAAGATAAAAAAAACATTAGCGAAATACCCATAGGCCCCTATCATCCTTTGCAGGAGGAACCGGAATTTTTTACTTTACAGGTGGAGGGCGAAAAGGTTGTAGGCCTGAGAATTGAAATCGGATATAACCACAGAGGAATAGAAAAGCTTTCCGAGAGCAAACACTATGACCAGGTTCTTTTTCTGGTAGAGAGGATATGTGGTATATGTTCCACTTCCCATCCTTTTGCCTATGTAAATGCGGTGGAGGAAATATGCAACCTGAAGATACCTCAAAGAGCAAAGTATATACGAAGCATAGTGGGGGAAATGGAAAGAATACATTCCCATCTTCTGTGGCTGGGACTGGCAGGTCATTTTATAGGGTACAATACAGTATGGATGTGGTGCTGGAAATACCGCGAGCCCCTGCTGGAAATATGCGAAAAACTGTTTGGAAACCGTCAGCATTACGCCATGATGAAAATAGGAGGAGTAAGAAGGGATATTGACCGCTCCGGCGCAGATGAAATGAAAAAAGCTATGGACGAACTTATTCCCAAGCTGGATATGCTGGAAGGGGCTATAGAAGACGACCCCGTTTTAAGGGCCCGGTTGAAAAAAGCGGGTACTCTTCCCAAAAAGGAAGCGCGGGAATTCTGCGCTCTGGGGCCGGTGGCAAGGGCTTCAGGCATAAATATAGATGTGAGAAAAGATGATCCCTATGCGGCATATCCCCTTGTGGACTGGAGCGTGCCGGTGCGCAGGGAGGGGGATGTTTATGCCAAGACAATGGTTAGGCTGGAAGAGATGAGGCAATCGGCTTCTATTATAAAACAGTGTGCCGGAAAACTTAAAAAAGTCAAAGGCGAAATTGATGTAAAGATAAATGAGGTGCCGGAGGGGGAAGGAATAGGGCGCCATGAAGCTCCCCGCGGCGAAGTGTTTCACTACGTTAAAAGCAGGGGAGGAACTGTGCCTTACAGGCATAAGATAAGGGCTCCCTCATATATGAATGTTTTTACCAACGAGTATGCGGTTACAGGAGGTACGGTAGCCGATGCCGCTCTTACTCTTGCTGCGGTTGATCCCTGCTACTGCTGTACCGAAAGGATGCAGGCTGTAGATAAAAAAGGAGCTCGCATTTATGATTCAAAGGAGCTAATCAGGCTGTGCAAAGAAAAGACCTTTAAAATAAGCGAAGAAAAGAGGACAAATAAATGAATACTGTTCTTTTTGCGATATATATACCTTTGATTTTAGGCCTGGCCGCGGTTTTTCTTCCGAAAAAGCTTTTTAAAGTGGGAGGCATATTTGCTGTATTATCTTCGCTCTGCCTTATTGCGGGCTCACTCGGGGCTTTGCCTTCATTTGGAGATGAGATTTCTATTTTTTCCGGAGGGCCCTTTGCTCTTATTCTGACTGCTCTGGCGGGCCTTTTTTCTCTTCTTGTGGCATTGTATTCAATAGGCAGCCTTGGTAAGGACTATCCTGTGTTTTACTGGAGCCTTTTCTGCTGGATGATGGCTTCGGCAGCGGGTGTTTTTCTTTCGGCCCGGGTTATACCTCTGCTTGTTTCATGGGGAATAAGCGGTGTTATTCTTTCACTTCTTATATGGCAGTCCGGGCAGAAGGATATAGGTAAAAAGACACTTATTATAGTAGGAGGATCGGATGCTTTTATGATGCTGGGACTGGTGGGTCTGTGGGTCATAAGCGGCACGGATATCCTTAGCATGCTGTCCACAGATTTAAGCGGGTTTTTCAGGTGGGTTATTTTTCTTTCTCTGCTGTGCGCTTCTTTTGCCAAGGCCGGGGCCATGCCTTTTCATACATGGATACCCGATACGGCCCGGGATGCTCCCGCTCCTGTTTTTGCCATATTACCGGCATCCATAGATAAGCTTCTGGGAATTTTTCTTTTAAAAAGAGTGGTAAGCGAGTGGTTCAGTCTTTCTCCCGGGGGCAACACTGTTCTTCTGGCGGCGGGGTCCTTTACCATTGTGGCGGCGGTTTTTATGGCTCTCTCCCAGCACAACCTCAAAAGACTGCTGGGGTACCATGCCGTCTCCCAGGTCGGATATATGCTTATAGGCTTGGGCACTGCTTCGGCTGTGGGTATTGCCGGCGGACTTCTTCATATGCTAAATAACTCTATTTATAAGCAGGGGCTTTTTCTTTCATCTGCAATTGTGCATAAAAGAACAGGCACAGCCAGGCTGGATAAGCTCGGGGGTCTGTTTAAAAGCTTTCCCATTACATTTGTGAGTTTTACCCTTATGGCCATGGCCATATCCGGTCTTCCTCCACTAAACGGATTTATATCAAAATGGCTTGTCTATCACGGGATAGTTTCTTCGGGAAACTCATCTTTGTGGGTCTTGTGGTTTGCCGCCGCTCTTTTCGGTTCTGTGCTTACCCTGGCTTCTTTTTTTAAAATTACACATGCCGTATTTTTAGGTCAAAGTTCTAAATCCACGACATTTGTAAAAGAAAAACTGGGATGGGAAATGCCGGCTATAATAATTTTTCCGCTTATGTGCATAGCCATAGGAATATTTCCTCAATACACGGCTTATCCCTTTCTGGAAAGCGCCCTTGGCTCTTTTACTCCGCCTTTGCTGTGGCAGCCTTCGGTAGCGGCCGGGCTTCTTTTTGTGGGAGTGCTTTTTGTTATGGCGGTATATGCTCTTTCGGGGGTAAAAAGAATGCGCAGGTCCAAAACTTATATAGGAGGGGAAAAACTTACCCCGGCTATGAGAGTTTCCGGAGTGCAGTTTTATTCTGATATTGAAAATATGAAATTTTTTAAGAAAATGTACGGATGGGCCCGTAAGAATTTCTTTGATATATATGAAATATTAAAAGCCCTTGTTTTTTACTGCATAAGAGTACTGCGCCGGGCTCACTCCGGGGTTTTGTCTGTATATCTTTTGTGGATGCTGGCAGGAAGCGTAGTGGTTTTTTACCTCTTACTTTTAAAATGATTGAACTTATTTTATTTTTTAAAATAATATCGGCCATAATAGCCATAGAGTCCAAAAATCTT
>JBNJFW010000111.1:0-5179 GCA_051747165.1 Elusimicrobiota bacterium
TCATTTAAGTTGGCAGTCATTTTTCTCATTTCATCCATGCTTAGCGAATCACCGGCCATTATAGAAGAGCGGCATGCGATAAGTTTTAATATCTCATCCATAAGTTCTTCTTTTAAAGGCCCTTTTCCGGTTTTTTCTATAAGAGAGATAATGCTCTCAACCATGTCCGCGGCTTCTTCTCCCCTGAGGGTTTTCGCGGTAGAAGCCGGCACTGCCGTTATTTTAAAGGCTCCGGGTCCGAAATCCTCTATAATAAGACCGTATTGAGCCAGTACGCCGGCATGCCGGGAAAGAATACCTGCCCGGGAGCGCTCATATTCTACTACTTCCGGTATAAGCAGGCCCTGCGCAGCGGCTTTTCTGGACGAGGCCTCTTTTTTAAGTTTTTCGTAGTTTATTCTTTCCCAGGCCGTGTGCTGGTCAATTATGACAATTCCCTTGGAGTCATGCCCTACCACATATTTATTTTTCCATTGAAAGAAAGGAATGATTTTATCTTTATCATCATGGGAGCTGTCTTTGTTTTCCGGGGTAGAGGGCGGTGTGAAAGTGAATTTGCGGGCCCTGGACAGGTCAATGCTGTCTATATATTTTTGACGGGGCTCGGCAATTCGATTTTGCGAAGGCATGCTGCCGGAGTTTTTTGAGTAGGAGGGTTTAGGCCGCGACTTCTTCTTTTTTGCAGGAGCTTCCTCTACCTCAAAAACCCCCGGGACGTCTTGTAGTTTTGAAGTTATAACTTTTGACAGTATCTGGTGGACTCCCTGCTGGTTTACAAAGCGCACCTCCTTTTTAGCCGGATGCACGTTGACATCCACAAACTCGGGTTTTATGTTTATATTTATAACACAGGCCGGGTTTTTGTTGGGGGGTATAAATTGAAGGTATCCCCTGCCGGTGGCATGCATTAAAAGAGGGGAAAAAACCGGCCGCCGGTTTACAAAGAAATATATTCTGTTTTTATTTAAAAAAGAAACCTCCGGGGGGGATATATATCCTGAAAGCTGTATGTAGGGATTCTTAAACTCAATCCCTAAAAGCTTTCTGGAAAGATTTTTTCCTATTATATTTCCGGTTCTTTCCTTTAGTGAGTCAGGAGGCAGGTCAAACAAAATGTTTCCTTTTTCTTTAAGTGAAAAAGATATTTCGGGATGAGAAAGAGCGGCAAGTTCTACCGAGCGTATTATGTGCTTTCTTTCGGTTGCGTCTGTTTTAAGGAATTTCTTTCTGGCAGGTGTGTTATAGAAAATGTCTTTTATGGTTACGGTTGTTCCCCGGGCCCTGGCAGCGGGTAAAAGCTGAGCTGATTTTCCTCCGGAAAGCTTAAGCTCTATTGCTTCATAGCCCTCTCTTTTTGTTTTTAGGGAAAAACGGGAAACAGCTGCTATAGAGGCAAGAGCTTCGCCTCTAAACCCCATAGTTTTTATTTTATCTATATCTTCATCTGTGGCTATTTTTGATGTCGCATGTCTTTTAACAGCCAGCTTTACTTCTTCTTCGCTCATGCCGGATCCGTCATCGGAAACAGTTATGGTTTTGCCTCCGGCTTCAAAACTTATTTCAATTCTTTTGGCATCGGCGTCAATTGAGTTTTCAACAAGTTCTTTAACCGCCGAAGCAGGCCTCTGAAGAACTTCTCCCGCTGCTATCTTGTCAATTACGGAAGCAGGTAAAATTTTAATTTTCATCTTCAATATCCTGCTGCATATCCCGTATAATATTCATAAGGTCCAGTGGTTTTAAGTTGTTCAGGTTTATGTTCTTTATCTTTTGGGCGTACTTTTCTTCTGAAGGATTAAATAAATCCAGCTGACGACGCCTGTCTTCAAGCGGCTGGCGGAAGCTGATGTTTTTGTTATTATCCCCCTCTTCCAGGCTGCCGAATATTTCCCAGGCCCGGCTTATAACCTCAGCTGGTACGCCTGCAAGTTCCGCGCAATGTATTCCGTATGATTTATCAGCGCTTCCTTCGCTGAGTTTACGCAGAAAAACTATTTTTTTGCGGTCTTTCCATTCTCTCACCGCGAAGTTGTAATTCTTAACTTTATCCATGTGGGAAGCAAGTTCCGTGAGCTCAAAGTAGTGAGTGGCAAAAAGTGTCCGGCTTCCTATGTTGCTGATTTTTTCTATGACTGCCCAGGCAATGCTTATACCGTCAAAAGTGGATGTTCCCCGTCCCACCTCATCCATTATTAAAAGACTTTTTTGAGTGGCCGCACTTAATATGGATGCCACTTCGGTCATCTCGACCATGAAGGTAGATTCTCCGGCTGCAAGATTTTCCCCCGCTCCTATTCTGGTGAATATTCTATCGGTTATTCCTATCTTGGCGCTGCCTGCGGGGACAAAACAGCCCATTTGAGCCATTATGGTTATTACGGCTACCTGTTTTAAATAGGTGGATTTTCCGGACATGTTGGGTCCGGTTATTAAAATAACCTGGTCGCTGTCGGTAGATGTATATGTATCATTGGGTATGAATTCGTTTAATCCCATACTTTGTTCGACAACCGGATGGCGTCCGTCTTTTATATCTATATCCGGCCAGTCGCCCACCCGGGGCTTTGCGTAAGCGGAATTTTCAGAAATACGGGCAAATGAGGTCAGTACATCAAGCCTGGCAATTAATTCCGCGTTTTTCTGAATTAAGGGGGACTGCCGGCAGACGCTGTTTCTTATACTGATAAATATTTCATATTCAAGAGCGCATCTTTTATCTCTG
The DNA here is from genome assembly GCA_051747165.1 of Elusimicrobiota bacterium. GTDB lineage: Bacteria > CG03 > SLGR01 > SLGR01 > PWQF01 > JBNJFW01. The sequence continues at coordinate 2,723 of JBNJFW010000111.1, forward strand.
GCCCCCAGAATAGAATTTTCTCTTTCCTTTAGCTGGGGAGTAATATATCTTTCGGCATTTACAAGTGTCTGCTTCCGGGTGTATTCTACCGGAACTTTGTCTGTATGGGTTTTTGTTACCTCTATATAGTATCCGTGAACTTTATTGTAACCGACCTTCAGGGATGGTATATCCAAACGCTTTCTTTCGCTTTGCTGGAGATTTTTAATCCATTCCTTGTCTCCCGAAGCCTTCTCTATAATAATATCCAGGTCGGCATTATACCCTGTTTTTATAACTCCCCCCTCTTTTATGGTCATGGGAGAATCTTCTCTAAGGGAATTTTCCAGTTTATTTACCAGCTCTTTCATCTCATCAAGGCCGGAAACTGTATCTTTCAGTATATTTGAATCTGAGTCTTTCAGCAGGTCTTTTATTTTTGGAATTGCTTTAAGTGAATTTTTTAAAGCAAGTAAATCGCGGGCATTGCATGAACCGAAACCGGAACGGGATATTATTCTCTCCATATCCGCTATTGTAGTCAGTATTTTTTTTAAATTAAGGGCAAGGTCCCTGTTCTCTTTTATTTCCTCAACGCAATTAAGCCTTCTTCTTATTTTGTCTTTTTCTTTAAGCGGCCTGACTATCCACCTGGAAAGCTTGCGTTTTCCCATTGATGTTGAGGTTAAATCAAGTATTTCGTATAAAGTGTTTTTTTTTGTATTATCCTGAAGGTTTTTTAAAAGTTCTAAGTTTTCCTGGGTGTTTTTATCCAGAACCATATATTCGGCAGATGAATAAAGCCGGAAACTTTTTATGGCTGTTTTTTTCCCTTTTCCCGTTTCATCTATGTAACTCAAAATTCCTCCGCAGGCGCGGGCGGCGGCGGGATTTTTATCAAGCTCCCAGCCCTTTATAGTAGATAGTTCAAAATAGTCTTTTATTGTTTCCTCGGCTTTTGAAATACTGAAATACCACTCATCCTTTTCCACCAGGGATATTTCGGGAAACTTTGATTTAAACATAGACCTTAAAACTTCGTTGTCTTGAGGTATGACAGCTTCTTTTACCGTAAACCGGGAGATTTCCGACTCGGCGCCGGCGCGGCTTTCAAGAGAAGTGCCCATGAAATCTCCGGTTGAAATATCAAGAAAGACAATTCCCCACTTATCAGCTTTATTATTTGTAAATACCGAGGCAATGAAATTATTGGAGTCTCCTGCAAGAAGCTCATCTTCTATAATAGTCCCCGGAGTGATTACCCTGACAACGTCTCTCTTAACAATTCCTTTTGATTGAGAAGGGTCTTCAACTTGTTCACATATGGCAATTGACTGGGCATGATTTAAGAGTTTTTTTATGTAATTGGAAGCGCTGTGATAGGGAACACCGCACATAGGCAGCTCCTGCCTTTTGGTAAGGGTTACCTCCATAAGGCGTGATGCCTTTATGGCATCATCTCCGAAAAGTTCATAAAAATCTCCCAGACGGAAAAAAAGAAAAGAATCCGGATATTTGGCCTTTATACTATTGTACTGCTTTATTAAGGGTGTCTCTTTGGGCACTTAACAATATTATTTTTCTTCTTCGATATTTTCGGAGTGATTCTCCTGCTCCAGCCCGTGATCTTCCAGTTTTTCTTCCAGGTGCCGGATTTTCAGCTGCAGCTTTTCTTCCTTGGCCTTGAGCTCTTTCTCCAGTTTCTGAAGCACGGCTATTTTTCTTTTCAACTTGGATTGGGAAAGAAAACCCAAAACGGCAGTAAACAGAACGCCGATAAGTATTGCGCCCAAAACAACTATTACCAGGGATATGCCTATTTGAGTCCCAAAAAACCGCAATACCACTGTTTCCTGGTTGTATACTGAAAAAACAGCTACCAGAAAAGCAAAAAGTATATAAATTACAAGTTTTATCTGATTCATTTTTCTCCTTTCTTATTAAAATCTTTTTTAATTCTTCTTCCGCACAAGGGCCTGAAACTGCATTTTGGAAAGCATGCGGTTTCAGGGTTTACAACAAACCTTAAATCGCAAATATCATGGTCCTCGGCCATTTGTTCCACAACTTCTTTTAACTGCTCGCTTCTTTTTTCAAATTCCACTCCCACAAGATAAACGTCATCAAATTTTTTCTCTTCTCTTACAATTTTACCCCTTATTCTTTCACTTACATGCATAAACTCCATGTCGAGTTCTATCATGCTGTCTTGGGGTATACTGTGAAATGCTATAAGAGCCATTCCGCTGGCAGAGAGATTGGCTAGTATCCCGGGGATAAGTTCATCATGATACTCTGAGTGCAATTCAAGCCTCATGGGACGGGCTATTGAAAGGGTGAGCGGTAGTCTTTTCTGCTTTCTTCTTTCTTTTTTAACCATCATTTAATACCTCTTTAAGTTTCAAAGCGTTTCTGACTGCATTACCATTATAATCATTATTAAAATAAATATAAGCCTTGTTTACATCTACTTTATAG
>JBNJFW010000112.1:0-5133 GCA_051747165.1 Elusimicrobiota bacterium
AATATTTAAACTCTTTTCGATAACTCCCCCCTTAAAGAGCCCTATTCTGGTAAAAGTATTGCCCGCGTCAACCAGTACAAGCGGCCGGGAGGGAAACAGGCTTCTGTCAACAAGAGTGGGAGAGCCGGAAAAAAAGGAGTACTCTTCTTCACTGCCTTGCAGCCTGAGGGCGCCCTTTTTATCCAGGCCTTCTACAATTCCCTCTTTTTGTTCCACCCGGCAGTATAAGCCTTTAATAGAAAGCCTTGAATTTAAATACTCTTTTTCACCGGCACTTAAATTTTCTGAAGGAAAATGTTTTTTTAAGTTCAAAAGAAAATCAGAAAGAAAAGCTTTTTTATCTAAATCAAGAAGCCCTGCCCTGGAGCGCAGCCGGGGAGGAATAACATTAATATCGGAAAAGGCGTTAAGGCCCAGCCCGATTATTATCCAGTTTTTGCCGGGGGACTCAATAAGTATTCCGCCGACTTTTTTGTCTTTGTATATAATATCATTAGGCCATTTCCATAAAGCTTTTCTCCCGGATTTTTCAAGCGCCTTTAAGGCATATAGTGCCACCCGGGCAGGAACCGGAGCCCGGGGACAGTCGGTTTTCATAAGAATGGAAAAGTAAAGTCCGCCGGGGGGAGAAACCCATTTACTGCCCCTTCTTCCGTATCCCTCCCCCTGGGCAAAAGAAGCCACCAGGGATATGCGGGGGGACTCCCGGTAAATTTCGCGGGCCCTGGCCTGGGTAGAATTGATTTTCCTGTAAATCTCAATCCTGGATCCGAAAAAAGGAAGTTCGGGGAGTGTCTTATTCATCCGCTAAAAGGCTTAAATCAAAGGCGCCGCAGGAAGAGGTAATGGAGCCGGAGGAAATCCGGTCAACGCCCCGGAGGGCATATTTATGTATGTTATTTAAATTTATGCCTCCCGAAACTTCTATTATAATATCAGACTTTTTCTTTTCGGCCATAAGAACTGCCTTTTTCACTTCCTCCGGGCTGAAGTTGTCAAGCATTACTATATCCGCCGGAGAATTTAAAACAGACTGCAGCTGATCGAGAGTTTCAACTTCAACTTCAATTTTAACTTTTAGCGGAAGCCGGGTTTTAATTTGTTCAACTATTTTTCCGGGGTCTTTTTCTTTTGAAGCTCTTATGTGGTTTTCCTTTATAAGGGCGAGTTCAGAAAGGTCCCTCCGGTGATTTTTTCCCCCGCCCACTCTTACCGCATATTTCTGAATATCCCGCAGCCCGGGAAGAGTTTTTCTGGTATCATAGACTTCAGCTTTTCCTGAGTTTTGCACGTAGCGGGCAGTGGCAGTGGCTATGGAGCACATATGAGAGAGAAAATTCAATGCTGTCCGCTCCCCGGCTAATATGCCGGCGGGAGGCCCCTCTATATCGGCTATGCGGGAGCCTTTTTGCAGCACGGCTCCCTCCTGCAGGTTAAATTTAACATTAATACCGGAGGATATTTGCTTATATACTTCTTTCACCAGAGGCAATCCGCACAGGATTCCTTTCTGTCTTGAAATTATAAAAGCCTTTAGGGAGGCGGACGAATATTCAAGGTTTAAGGATGTAATATCTTTGCTTGCCTCATCCTCAAGCAGGGCTTCTTTAACCAGTTTTTTTAAATTTAATTTATCTTTCTTCATTTTTAATTTCGTTTATCTTATCTCTTATAGCAGCGGCAAGTTCAAAATCAAGCATGTCGGCAGCCTCTTTCATGTCTTTTTCCATAGCCTCTATAAGTTTCTTTTTGTCCTCAATACTACCGTAATCAAGCCCGGCCTCGCTTATATAGTCCAGGGCCTTTTTTCTGGATTCATACTCAAATTCTTTTTCGTCCCTTATAGCCTTTACCACGCTTTCAGGCTTTATGTTATGCTTTTTGTTATATGCAATCTGCTTGACCCGGCGCCTTTCCATCTCCTTAAGAGCCCTGTCCATGGAACCGGTTATGGTATCGGCATACATAATTATCTTTCCGTTTACATTTCTCGCTGCCCGGCCGCATACCTGAACCAGGGATGTTTCGCTCCTGAGAAAGCCCTCCCGGTCGGCATCAAGAATAGCCACAAGCGACACTTCCGGCAAATCAAGACCTTCTCTTAACAAATTAACTCCCACCAGGCAGTCAAAATCGCCTTTTCTCAAGGATTTTAATATATCAATTCTCTCCAGAGTGTCAATCTCGCTGTGCAGATAACGCGAGCGTATCCCCTCTCCGGAAAGGTACTGGCTGAGGTCCTCGGCCATGCGCTTTGTAAGGGCCGTGGCCAGAACCCTTTCTTTTTTAGAAGCCGCTTTTTTTATTTCCCCGGCCAAATCTCCAACCTGGGATTTTGTGGGCCTTATTTCAACTTCGGGGTCAACCAGTCCGGTGGGCCTTATTATCTGCTCAACTATATGCGGCGAGGACTTTTTAACTTCATACTCCGAAGGTGTGGCCGATACATAAACCGTAGTCCCTATGAATTTTTCAAATTCATTAAATTTAAGAGGCCGGTTGTCAAGAGCCGAAGGAAGCCGGAAACCGTGTTCGATAAGAGACTTTTTTCTTGCCCTGTCTCCGGCATACATGGCCCTTATCTGAGGCAGGGTAACGTGAGATTCGTCTATAAGGGTAATAAAATCATGGGGAAAATAATTAATAAGGCACTGCGGGGGTTCCCCGGGTTTTCTAAAGGAAATATGCCGCGAATAGTTTTCTATTCCATGGCAGTAGCCGGTCTCTTTCAGCATTTCAATATCATATTCGGTCCTGGTCTTAAGGCGGTGGGCCTCAATCATCTTATTCTCTCTTTTTAACTCTTTAAGCCTCCCGGCCAGTTCTTTTTCTATGCTTTGAAGCGATTCCATAAGGCGGCTCTTTTCCACCACAAAATGACTTGCCGGATACACATAGTACTCCCGGTAATCTCTTATCTTTTTCCCTCTGAGGGGATGAATACTTTTAAGAGAACTTATTTTATCCCCCGAAAGAACAATTCTAAGGGCCTCATCCTGCAGATAGGCCGGATATATGTCAATAACCGGACCCCTGACCCTGAAATAACCGGGAGCAAACTCCACATCGTTTCTTTTGTACTGTATAGCCGTCAAATCCGCGCATATCTTTTTGCGGCTGTAAGAGGCTCCCTTTTTTAAGTGAACAATCATTTTTTCCCATTCCCGGGGACTTCCTATGCCGTATATGGCCGAAACCGAAGCCACAACTATAACATCTCTTCTGCTTAACAGAGAAGAAGCCGCCTTGAGGCGAAGCCTTTCAATTCTCTCGTTTATGGCGGCATCTTTTTCTATGTACTTGTCGGAGGAGGGAATATATGCCTCGGGCTGATAATAATCATAATAGGAGACAAAGTACTCAACCGCATTATGGGGAAAAAAACTTTTAAACTCACTGTAAAGCTGGGCGGTGAGGGTTTTATTGTGGGAAATAATTAAAGCGGGCCGGCCTGTTTCCTCAATAAGTCTGGCCAGGGTATAAGTTTTTCCCGAGCCGGTAACTCCCAGAAGAACCTGATTTTTAACTCCTGACTTTATATTACCCGTGAGTTTTTGTATCGCCCGGCCCTGGTCGCCCTTGTCACTGAAATCGCTTTTTAATTTAAATCCCAATTGCCAAGCTCTTTTAAAAAATCATAGTCAGTAGAATCAAGGGTTACCGGAGTAAGGGAAGCGTAATCCTGAGATATGGCCTCAAAATCAGTTCCTGAATCGCTGTGTCCGTCAATGCTTTCGCCTATTATCCAGTAATATTTTCTTCCCGCCGGGTCTTCTCTCTCCCTTACTTTCCTCTCGTATATTCTTATACCCAGGCGGCTGAGTTTTATGCCTTTTATATTTTCCGCAGGAATATCGGGGACATTCAGGTTTAAAAGCTTTCTTTCGGGAATGCCCCTGCTTATTATCCTGGAAGCCACCTCAAAAGCAATATCGCCGGCGGCATTGAAATTTTTTAATTTATCAATTACCAGGGAAACGGCAAGAGAAGGAACTCTTAATAAAGCGGCCTCCCGGGCCGCAGCCACGGTGCCCGAATAACTTATGTCATCCCCTAAATTAGCCCCGTCATTAATCCCCGAGACCACAAAATCAACATTGTCATCCATAATGCTTAGTATTCCCACCCTGCAGCTGTCGGCGGGAGTTCCGCTCACAGAATAGCGGTTGCGGGAGTATTTGCATATTCTTACCGGCTTGTGCAGGCTTATTGAACTGCTCTTGGCATTCATCGGAAATTCCGGGGCCACTACCGTAACATTTCCCAGCCTGGAAAATTTTTCTTCCAGAATATCAAGAGCGGGCGCCTGTATGCCGTCATCGTTTGTAATGAGAATATTCTTCATTTAGTCCGAACTTATTTTAACCCATACTTTTCGGCTGCGGGGCCCGTCAAATTCGCAAAAATAAATGCCCTGCCAGGTGCCCAGCTTGGGCCGGGAGGAACTGATAATGACATCAAGGCTGACCCCGAATAAAGATGATTTTATGTGAGCGGCCGAATTGCCTTCAGAATGCATGTAGGACTTATTTTCCCAGGGTATTCTTTCATTAAAATAATTGATAATATCGCTTACCACACTGGGATCGGCGTTTTCATTTATGGTCAATCCCGCCGTGGTATGAGGAGCAAAAATCCTGCATATTCCGGACTCAACCCCCGCCCGGTTTATCTCCTGAGTTATTTTTTCCGTAATATCTATAAGCTGGCTTCTCTTGTCTGTTGAAATATTAATTACTTTTATCATAATAAACACCTCGCTGTTGTTCTTTTATTCTCCTTCATAGCATTTCTTTAAGCAAAACTCTTTCTGTTTTTATTTCACTGTCCAGAAAAATTTCCGCTCCCTTCTTAAAAAGCTCCGGCGCGTCGCTTACATAAAACTCAAGGTTTCCTCTTTCCTCGCAGGATTTTATGTCAAGGTCGCTTAAAATCCTATCTGTTTCTTTTGAAACTTCCCGGGCCGAATCTATAATATTAACTTCAGGTCCCACAACCTCTTTTACCACTTTTTTAAGCAGGGGATAATGAGTGCATCCTAAAATAAGAGAGTCAACGTCGCAGGCAAAATCTTTAAGGTATATTTCCGCCACCTGCCGGGTGATTTCATTATCCAGCCATCCTTCCTCCACC
>JBNJFW010000113.1:0-5032 GCA_051747165.1 Elusimicrobiota bacterium
AAGGGTGAAGCCTTTGCGCACCTCGTTAAAATTATTTTTTCTCTTGCTAACACTCATTTTTTTCGTTCCCGCAGGGCCCTTTCCGGAAGGCTTGCGGGACGCCTTTTGTTCATAATTAAAATTCTTATCAAAAATTTTAAATCTGTTTTTCCCCATAAGATCAAAGTCAAGGCTGCGGGCCAGCTTCTTGCCCTGAGCCATGGCTTCGGCCGCAGTAGCCGGACCGCTGACTATATCTCCGGCCGCGTAAACACCCTCTGAAGCTTTCATAGTGAATAAATCAACTTTAGCCCCTCCGCGCGATGAAATATCTATTGAGCAGTTATCAAGAAAGTCCCGGTCCACGCTCTCGCCTACGGCCACAATCGCAAGACCGCAGTCCATAACTTCTTTTTCCGATGAAGGAACAGGTTTTCTTCTGCCCGAATAATCATAACTTCCGGGAACATTAACTTTCAGCTCCACAGATTTCAGTTTTCCGTCCTTTGCCTTAAATTTTTGCGGGGAACGCCAAAAACTGAACTGAATATTCTCTTCTTTAGCGTCTTCGATTTCCTGTTTTATGGCGGGCATTTCGTTTTCTCCCCTTCTGTATACAATATTTACCTTTGCGCCCAGTCTCAGGGCAGTTCTGGCCGCGTCCACGGCTACATTTCCACCGCCTATAACAACGACATTTTCACCGGAAAGCGACTTTTCGTATAAAGAAGTATCTTCCAGAAAGTCCGTACCCGATATAACTCCTTTAATATCAGCGCCCGGGATATCAAGCCTCCGGCTTTTGTAAGCTCCGGCGGCAATTACAACTGCATCATGCTCTTTTTTTAATTTTTTAAACTCGGAGGCATTGATTTCTCTTGAAGTTTTAATATCCACTCCTAATTTTTCAATGAAGTCTATTTCCCTTTTAAGTATTTCCCTGGGAAGCCGGTAAGGAGGAATACCCCATCTGAGTATACCCCCGGGCTCGTTTTTCTTTTCAAAGACCTTTACTTTATGGCCCAGAAGGGACAAATAAAAAGCGGCGCTCAGTCCGGCCGGGCCCGAACCTATAATCGCAATCTTTTTTCCACCCTTGATCTTAATTTCTTTTTTAAGGGTCTGGGCAAATCCATCAAGTTTCCCCTCTTGATATATTTTGTCCGCTATATAGCGGTGAACTTCCCCCTGGGCAACCGGCGCGTCTATATCATCCCTGCGGCACCTCATTTTGCAATGAAAATGGCATATTCTTCCCAGGGATGAAGGAAGAGGGTTTTCCCTTATTACAAGCTCAAAAGCTTCTTCCACCCGGTCCTCTTTAAGAAGCTGAAGGTAACCCGGAATGTTCATATGAAGGGGACAGCTGTTCTGGCAGGGCGATTTGAAAAGATCCTCGCATACTCCCCCGTCACAGTAATGCTCCTTTATATGCATTAGGTACTCATCCCGAAAATATTTCATAGTAGTTACAACAGGATTAGGTCCGGTCTGACCCAGCCCGCAGAGAGCGCTGTCTTTTATTACATCGCTTAAAGTCTGGAGCTCATTTAAAAGTTCAATACTTCCCTCGCCCTTTTTTATCTGCGAAAGCATAGCCAGAGAATGATTTATACCCTCCCTGCAGGGAACACACTTTCCGCAGGACTCTGAAGTAGTAAACTCCGTAAAGTAATGCGCCACATCCACCATGCAGTTATCTTCATCCATGACAACAACCCCGCCGGAGCCCATGATTGCCCCTATTTCAGCCAGAGCCTCGTAATCAATAGTGCTGCTAAACTTACTAGCCGGGATGCATCCTCCGGAAGGGCCCCCGGTTTGAACGGCCTTAACCTTCTTTTCATTTCCCACTCCTCCGCCTATGTCATATATAAGAGTTTTAAGTTTAGTGCCCAGCGGAAGCTCTACCAGGCCCGTGTTTTTTATTTTTCCCACCAGGGAAAAAACTTTTGTCCCCGTGCTCTTCTCCGTACCCGTGCGGGCAAAACTTTCTCCGCCCCTGGAGATAATCATGGCTATGTTGGAAAGCGTTTCAACATTATTTATGCAGGTAGGCTTATCGTAAAGGCCTTTTTCCGAAGGATAAGGAGGGCGCGGCATGGGCCAGCCGGGATTACCGTGCACTGAGGAGATAAGAGCGGTTTCCTCGCCGCAGACAAAGGCTCCGGCACCCTCTACTATGCTGATATCGAAACTGAAATCCTCAGCCATTATTTTTTTCCCTAAAAGGCCCAGGGACCTTGCCTGTTTTATGGCTTCCCTCAATCTTGAGACAGCTACCGGATATTCGGCCCGGCAGTAAATAACTCCCTGAGAGGCTCCGGTTATATAAGCGGCTATTATCATTCCTTCAATAACCATATGGGGGTCGCCTTACAGTTCATTTCTGTTCATGTAAGCCCCGGGATCACCCTCATCCGCATTACAGAAAATATATTTAGGGTTTTCACTGTTTTCCTTAAGCATCTGCCATTTAAGCCACACCGGAAATCCCGCCCCGCCCCGGCCCCTGAGGCCGGATTCCTTTATCTCATTTAAAGCTTCTTCACGGGACATATTATGCAAAACTTCATACAGAGGGTTATACCCTCCCGTTGCAATGTATTCTTCTATATCAAGAGGATTAATAATTCCGCAATTGCGGAGAACGTCTTTCTGCTGACCCCGGTAAAAAGGAATTTCATTCCATAAAGGCAACTCTTTCGGCTCCCGCCCGTAACTTATTTGTGAAGTATGATGATCCCACTCTTCAATTCTGAAAAAACTCTTGCCGTTAAGGGGCTGCGATTTTTTAATATTGGCAACAGCTTCCCTTACATCCTTTAATTCCACATTACTCATGACACTGAGAGCTTTGCCGGGCACATAAATATTTACAAAAGGTTCCTGTGCGCAGAATCCGAAGCATCCGGTCTGGGTAAGAAAAGCATCAACCTGCTGTTTTTTAAGTTCTTTTTCAAACTCATCAAAAACCTCCTGCGCATAATTGCCTATTCCGCAGGTGCTCATACCCACAGCAATCCTGGGTTTTTCAGGTTTAAGCTTAGCCAGACCCCTGTCTTTTATTCGGGACAAATCCTTTAAATTTTTTATCTTCATTTTTCTCCTTCTATAATCCTGTCCAATTCTTTCTTAAGCATGTCAACGCTCATATTTCCATAAATCTTACCGTCTATTTCAACCACCGGCGCAAGGGCGCACTGGCCGAAACACGCAACCGACCGGAGAGTAAGTTTTCTGTCTTTTGTGGTTAAAAAAAGCTTTGCATCATTGCTGTCATCGCCTTCAAAATCATAGTTCTTTTTTAAAAAATCAAGCATCTTCTTTGACCCCCTGGTATGACAGGCCGTGCCTCTGCATACAGAAACGCAATGCTCTCCCTGCGGTATTAAATTAAAAAAGGAATAAAAAGTAGCCACTCCGTATATCTTTGACCGGGCAACACCTGTGCTGTCGGCTACATAAGCCAGAACATCCTGCGAAAGATAATTATAGCGCTCGCTTTTCTGAATGTCCTCAAGTATTCCCAGCAGAGCTCCGTGGCTCCCCCTGTGCTTTTCAATTACTTTATTAACATTTTTCTTATTCAAAATCCGCTCCTTTATATTATTTTAATATGCCGCTTTTTTTTCCTGTCAATTGCAATATTCCATGGAAGCAGAGTTCTGCGCAAAACATCCCTGCCTCGCATATAAGCCAGAAATATTCCGTAATTGGTATAGGGAATGCTTGAAGCGTCCAGGCTTGTTAGCCGGGCCGCCAGCTTCTGAGCACTTATCATGCAACCGCCGCAATGGATTATAAGGCTGTACTTGCTCAGATTCTCGTTCTGCCAGAACTCTTTTCCGAAATTATGCTCAATAATCAAACCCGGATACCTTTTCCTTAACATGCGGGGTATCTGCACTGTTCCTATATCCTCTCCTATTCTGGAATGATTGCAGGCCTCCGCTATTAAAACCCGGTCTCCTTTTTTTAAATCTTCAAGAGCTTTTGCTCCCTCCGCAAAATCCGCAAGCCTTCCCCGGCTGAAATAATTAATCATAAGAATGGAAAAAGTGCTAAGCATTATATCATCTTCCACCCATTTACTTAAAACATCTATAGCCTGCGAATCAGTTATTACCCCGTCGGGGCCGGCTCCCAGAGAAGCCATGAAACTTTGAAATCTTTTCTTTTCCCGCTTTCTTATTCCAACATCCACGCTCCTGGCCTTTTTAAGATCCAAGCGGTAAGAAACCGGATAAGCCCAGTTTCTTGTTATAAATTCTTCCGTCATGGCCTGAGGCCTCAGATACCTGCCGCCGGGAGTTTCTTCATCCATGGGAATCACCAGAACATAAAATCTGTCCTTCCGCAAAAAAGGGATTAATTCTCTTTTGCTGTTTTTGCTCTTGTAATTATCCAGGATGAAATTTATGACCCGGGTACGAAAAGACTCCTCAACAGCCCTTATTTTTATCTTTTTATAAAACTGCAGCTTACGCAGCTTTTCTTCTATGCCCGGAATAAGCCCGGCATCATTTTCTTTAAAAATATTATATATAACCAGCAGCTGCTTTTCATATTTTCCTGCGGCCGCAAGTATTTCCTCTTCGGGACCGAAATCAGAGGTGGAAGGGTCAATCAGCAATAATACAAGATCGCATTCCTTTAAATCACTTAAGACTTTATTTTTCTTTTTGCCCCCCAGAGCGCTTTGTTCGTCTATACCGGCAGTATCATAAAAACATACCGGCCCCATTCCGTGAATCTCCTGTTTTAACAGCTTCGTATCCGCGGTAGTACCGGGTGTTTTATCTACAATAGAGGCCTCCTGCATGGAAACAAGGTTTAAAAGGGAGCTCTTTCCGGAATTCATTTTTCCGAAAATACCTATATTATCTCTTTCTACAATTACAGACATTTTTTCTTTTTCTCACCTCTTTTAAAAAAATGAGGAGAATCGCCCCATTCCCCCTCTCCTGTATTCATTCCGGCGTTTTTCACTCTTTTTTTAATGCACACAAAGCAATCTTCCTTGGTCTCAGATACACAGGGCTTATTATCA
>JBNJFW010000114.1:0-5029 GCA_051747165.1 Elusimicrobiota bacterium
AAGATAAAGGAAAACATTTTCAAAGAAAAGAAAATATGTAACGGCGCTCCTTTTTATGTCCTTGGTCCGCTTACCACTGATATCGGCGCGGGTTATGACCATATTACTTCAGCTATAGGCGGGGCTCTTGCAGGTTATATGGGCGCTGATTTTCTCTGTTATGTTACTCCTGCCGAGCATATGCATTTGCCCGGCTTAAAGGATGTGAAAGAAGGAGTTATTGCTTCAAAGATAGCAGCGCATTCGGCGGATTTGGCAAGAGGACGTTCAGATTACAGGGACAGAAAGATGTCGGAGGCCAGAAGACGGCTTGACTGGAAAGAAATGGAGAAGTATGCTCTTGACCCGGAAAAAATAAGAGAAGCCCGTAAAAAATATCCTTCTTTAAAGGAAAATGCCTGCACAATGTGCGGGAGTTATTGCGCTCTTGCAGATGAAGAGATTTAAAAGGCGGCACAAGAGAAAACAAGGCCTTGTTTTGCTGGATGTAGCTTTAAGGGATAAGCCTGAAGAAAAAGAAAGAGCCGCAATTATAAATATAAGCCCTGACGGATGCGCTTTTGAAACGCCGGTTGAGTTTAAAAAAGAATCTCTTGTAGCATTGAGGTTTGTTTTTAATAATGATAAGGTATATATTATTAAAGGCCGGATAAAAAGAGTGCATGCTAAACGGGGCGGGGCCTATGTGCATGGAGTGCAATTTAAAAAATCCGGTATTTTAGAAAAAATTAAAAGAAGAAAAATCATAAAAAAACTTTCCTGATTTTGACCCACCCTTTAGAATTAAAGTTGAATATATGCTGTTTGAGATATTCGGATGTTCTGTTGAAACTTGCGGACTAATTTTGTAGTATTTTAAGCAGTAATCTGTTTAAAAAACAAAGGGGTTTTTAAAATGGCGAAACAGGAATATTTTTCGGATGTCCACAGGGCCCAATGGAAAACCAGGGTCGGTTTTATTCTTGCCTCCATTGGATCGGCTGTAGGCCTGGGTAATATTTGGCGGTTTTCCTATCTTACCTATGAAAGCGGGGGCGGCGCTTTTCTTATACCTTATTTCGTTGCGCTTTTTATCGTAGGTATTCCGCTTTTAATACTGGAGTTTGGACTCGGCCACCGGCAGAAGGGCTCTGCGCCCAAAAGTTTTTATAAGCTCTCTCCCGAATGGGAGTGGCTCGGCTGGTGGTCTGTTCTTTTTGTTATGTTCGGTATTGTTATGTATTACGGGGTAATTATTGCCTGGGCTTTAAATTATGTTTTTTATGCGCTTAGTGAGGCCTGGGGGGCTGATCCGGATCATTTTTTTCACAGTATATTTTTGGGGGTAACTTCCGGCCCGGGGGTTTTAGGAAGCATCAGACCCCAGATATTTTTTAGTCTGCTTGTAATATGGTTATTTAATTGGGTTATAGTTTTTTTCGGGGTTGAAAAGGGAATAGAGAAGGCCAATAAGATTCTTATGCCTCTTTTACTTTTTTTGACTTTAATACTGGTTGCCTGGGCTCTTTCACTCGAGGGTGCAGCCAGGGGCGTGGCTAAGTATTTGCGGCCGGATTTTTCGGCTCTTCTTGAACCGTCGGTTTGGGCTGCTGCTTTTTCCCAGATTTTTTTTACGCTTTCTCTGGGTTTTGGCATTATGATAGCTTATGCTTCTTATCTGCCCAAGAAGGCGGATATTACCAAGAATGCTCTTGTCATATCGCTGGCGAATTGTATTTTTTCTTTTGTGGCCGGGTTTGCAGTATGGGGAACCCTCGGGTATATGGCAACAACTGCGGGGCTTCCTATTGAAGAAGTGGTAAAGGAGTCCATAGGTTTGGCTTTTGTGGCATATCCTCAGGCCATTTCCATGATGCCTGTTTTTGCGAGAGTTTTCGGGGTTATATTTTTCTCTATTCTTGTTTTTGCGGGTTTGTCGTCTTCTATTTCCATCGTGGAGTCTTTTACTTCAAGTGTTATGGATAAATTTCATTTTCCGCGTGGGCGGGTGGTGTCCTTTTTATGCGGGCTGGGTTTTCTGGGCGGACTGGTGTTTACTACCGGCGGGGGCATATTTTGGCTTGATTTAGTTGATCATTTTCTTACAAGTTACGGATTGGTCACAGTGGGTATTCTTCAGTGTCTGGTTATCGGCTGGAAGTTGAAATCCGAAAAACTTAGGGAGCATATTAATAATGTCTCAAATTTGAAGATCGGGCAGTGGTGGGATTTTTCAATTAAGTTTGTTACTCCTATTGTTCTTGGTGCTATTTTGGTATCAAGCCTGATTAATGAGTTTTCTTCCTCCTACGGAGGTTATGATCCCCTGTGGATTGTTGTTATCGGGAGAGATTGGCTTTTTGCTACGTTGATAGCGGCTCTCGTGCTGAGTTCTATGAAATGGAGGACAGGGAGGCAAAAAAGATGAGTGCCGAAATTGTAAATATAGGCAGTGAGTTTTTAGCCGGAAGAGTTTCTAAGAGCAGTCCTTTAATTTCTTGCTTTTTATCTTCTTTAGGTATTGACATTAAGAAGATAACAACTGTAGGCGACAATATAGGAGAAATTTCTGAGGCCTTATATCTGGCCAAAGAAAAATCCGATATTATTGTTTTATGCGGCGGCATGGGGTCCTCTTCGGATGATGTGACAGGAGAGGCGGTTAAAAAGGCTCTCGGTATAGAAAGCGGCTTTTCAAGAGAGGCTATGGAAAATGTAGCGGCCTTTTTTGCCAAAAGAGGAAAGGATGTTCCTTCCTGCTGCGATTCTCAGGCATATGTTCTCCGGGGCGCGCGGGTATTGCCTAATCCCAGAGGAAGCTGCCCTGCCCAGTATATCGAGTCTCCCGACGGCAAGGTTTTTATTCTTTTGCCCGGCAATTCTGAAGAAGTAGAGGGTATTTTTAAAAAAACTTTGCTTGATGTTCTAAAGGAAAAGTATGAAAGGGGGATAAAAAAAACTTCTGTTATACATATAGCGGGTCTGTGTGAGGGAGAGCTAGCGAGCAGTTTAAATAAAGTAGTTAAAAATGAGAAGCACCTGGAAGAGGGAGACATAGATTTTTATTTTGAAAGCACTCCTTCGGGTACAGATATACATATTAGTGTTCAGGGGGGAGATGAGATTTTAGTTGATGAGATGATTCACAAGACAAAGGCGGAGATTTATTCTATTGCTTCAAAGGATATATATGGGGAAGACGGACAGTCGCTTCAGGAGGCTGCAGGGAGGCTTCTGGCGGAAAAAAAGAAAAAAATATCGGTTGCCGAGTCCTGCACCGGAGGAATGCTTTCTTCAATATTAACAGATGTTCCCGGAAGCTCTGTTTATTTTGACAGGGGCGTGGTTGCTTATTCTGTTAAAGCAAAAAAAGATGTCCTCGGCGTCAGTGGTGATACAATAAAATCCCATTCGGCTGTTTCGGCAGAAGTGGCTGTTGAAATGGCGGAAAATGTTCTCAGAATGTCAGGTTCGGATATTTCAATTTCAATAACCGGTTATGCGGGCCCTTCTTCCGGCAAAGATAAAAAACCTGGTGTGGCTTATTCAGCTATCAATTACGGTGATGGAAAAGAGGTTTTTGAAATTGAGTTTTCCGGTTCGCGCACTAAGCTTAAGGAAAAATTTTCTTATTTTTGCATTGAAAAATTGTGGAGAGTTCTTAAAAATTGAGACTTTTTCTGGCCTTTCCTCTTAATAAGGAAATAAAGAACAATATAGCTTCCCGGCGAAAAAGTTTAAAAAATAAACCCGGTTGGGATAAAGTAAAATGGGAAGCGTTTTCGAAAATGCACTTAACCCTAAAATTTATAGGGGAAACAGATAAAAAATTAATCCCGGAATTGGCGCAGAGCTTAAGCGGTGTTGTTTCTTTTTTTGAGCCTTATGAAGTTGAATTTAAAGGAACGGGTGTGTTTCCTTCAGAGAAAAGACCTCGCGTTTTCTGGGTGGCTTGTCACGATCGCAAAAATTATACATGCTCTCTTAAGGGTAGTATAGATTCGTCTCTGGAAAAAATAGGATTTAAAACAGAAAAACGAAAATTTGTGCCCCATATAACAATTGCCCGGCGCAGGCATCCCAAAAAAGCAGTTAAAATGGCACGGTCTTTTTTAAATGCTGATATTTGCGCGGGCAAAATGATGGTAAGAGAATTGAATTTGTATCAGAGTATTTTAAAGCCCTCGGGGGCCGAGCATAAGATAGTTAAAAGCTTCCCTTTAGCTAAGCCGCCAAATTAATGTTGAAATAATCAGGTATATGGATTAAAATGGTTAATGTTATGAAGTTAGATAAAATATTAAGAAAAAAATTTGTTTGTTTTTTTATACTGCTGATTTTAGCCCTGGCAGCATTTTACTTTTTTTTACGTCCTTCAGGTCCCGCCCGGAAGGTATCGCTAAGCCCCGGTATGTCGGCCGGCGCGGTTGCTATGCAACTTAAAGAAAAGGGGATTATAAGAAGCCCTGCATTTTTTATGAAATTTATAAATGTAATCGGAAAAGACCGGGATATAAAAGCGGGAACTTATTTTATAAGGCCCGGTCTGAATTATTTTTCACTTATAGAAAAACTTAGCAGTGGGGATGAATATCTGCTGCGGGTTTCGATTCCCGAAGGATTTACCACCGAACAGATAGCTCATAGGTTATATGACAATAATATCATTGAGGATGCTGATAAGTTTATAAGTGAAGTAGAGGAAAGAAAACTGAGAGGATTTCTTTTCCCGGAGACCTATTATTTAGCCGAAAGCATGTCTGCAGGGGCGGTAATAGATGTAATGGTTGAGCAGTTTAACAGGGTATTTACAAGTGATATGGACCGGAGGGCAGAGGAGATGGGGTATTCGGTTCGAGATATTGTGATTTTAGCTTCTATTATAGAGAGGGAAACAAGAGTGCCGGATGAGAGACCGATAATTTCCGGTATTTTTCACCAGAGGCTTGAGAAGCAAATGTTTCTGGAATCATGCGCTACTATTCAGTTTGCTTTAGGCGAAAACCAGCCCCGCCTGAGTTATAGGGACTTAAATATAGATTCACCTTAT
>JBNJFW010000115.1:0-5028 GCA_051747165.1 Elusimicrobiota bacterium
ACTTGTTCCGGATACATTGCTGTTAAACCGCTATCGATTAATTAATTCAGTAGATATACTTTTAAAAGACAGTGAATTAAATGTTCAGTCAGAAGACGGCTTGGAGTCTTTAATACATGTTGAAAGCTCGGATGAATTAAAAATCGAATATTTTAATATTAATGCTGCTGACACATCTCTACAAGCAAGCGGACGATATAATGACGGAGCTTTTAAGGGCGCCCTGAAAGCTGACAGTGTGAATATTAATCATGTTATAGGACTTATGAATTCAGAGCTGGATTTAAAAGGAATGGCAGACTTAGATGTTGAGATAAATTTTGCAAATGAGCGAATATCCGCAGAAGGCCGGATAAATATGGATGAATTTGTTCTTGGCGATATGCCTATAAATAATTTTAACAGCTATTTCAGCTATTCGCAGGATGAGCTTTTTTTAGAGGATACATATGTGCGCGATCCGCAGTATATGGATATAGAAGCCGAGGGTAGGATAAGTGAGAATTCAGATTTACAATTGCATATTAATCGGCTTTCCATGTCTGTTTTAAGCAGCTTAACCCCCGAGATTAGTTCTGCAGGGGGCTTTTTTAAAGGAGATTTTTTTGTAGAGGGAAGTAGAGCCAATCCTGTCATAAAAGGACATGCTGAGCTTATCGGTGGGAATCTTAAAGGAAGAAGGTATTTTGAAGAAATAAATGATATCAACAGCCGTATTGAAGCGGAGGGTTCAAAGATTCTTCTGGAAAGTTTCAGTGCTAGCTGGAATCCGGGAGAGCTGACCGGAGCAGGTTATATTGATTTTTCAAAATCACCTCCCGAACAAAATTTTAGAATTGAAACAGTAGGTGATAAAGGAATTTTCGTTAAAGTTCCCTATCTGGATGTTCCGCAGAGCACCATTTTCGGCAGTTATCTTAATCTTCCGGCCCAGGGTGAACCCAGGGGAAGTTTAGTTTTTCATACAGAAGAAGGCGAGAAATTTATAACTGCCGATATTGTTCTTGCGAATGCACACTTTACTTATCCTCCTTCAGAAGTAATAGATACCCCCGAAGCCCCGCAGTCGAGTTTTTTAGAAGAAGTTAATTTGAATATATATATGGAGGCGGGAAGCGCAGTCTGGTATGAGAATAATTATGCCCGGGCCAGAGTTAACGGCAGCCTGACTTTTAATAAGGAGCCGGGTGGGTCTCTTCTTGTTAACGGGGAGCTTTTTTCAGATCAGGGTTCGGTAACTTATTTCAATCGTAATTTTACTTTAAAGGAAGTGCGTGTAACATTCGAAGACGGCCGCGAATATGTGCAGGGAAGCGCGTTTACAGAAGTCAGCAGGAGCATTGATGATGACCTCATGGAAGAAGATGAAATAGAGATGCAGATCTCCAGAAGCAGAATTGCGGATATGGAACCGCGTTTTTCATCAAGCCGTTTTGCTAATACTACAACATCAGGGGAGGCGGCTGAATTGGCTCTTGCCGGGGTTAAATTTGATGATTTGTCTGTTGAAGAGAGAAATATGATTATGAGGAGAGAGCTCTTGAGAGCAATAGATGCGAATTTGACCTCGCCTCTGGTACAAAATATTTTGAGACAGGCTGATCTCGTGGATGTGGCAAGAGTTGATGTTAAGTTTGAAGAAGACATACATAATGAAGCATTATATCTCAGAGGCGCAGGATTAAAACTGGGGAGACAGCTGACGGATCGCTTTTATATGGGGTACTATATTGAATATGGAGCGGCAATTGATAACCCCTTGCGTTTGTCTCATGAGTTAGATATGTCATATAGAATGAGAGAGAGTCAATTTTTGCGGGGCCGGATTTCAGATGAAGAGAAGTTTTTGGGGATAGAGCAACGATTCAGATTCTAAGATAATACTTAACGTTGTTTTCCATTTGTGATGTTGAATTTGCTTTCAAATCGTTCCGGGAAGAAAAAAAGAATGAAAAATTTTTAAGTTTATTTATAATTATAGACGATAGATTTAAGTTTGCCCTTGAAATTAAATAAATAATTAATTACCATTGTACCATTATGAGAAAAAGAGATATTGAAAAAATTCAAAAAGAGCTGGAAGAAGAAAAAAAGGATATTATAAAGGCTGTGGAAAGGCTTAAACAGCGCGAAGAATCCTATTTAAATGATGCCGTAGGTGATGACATTGATAAGGCAGTGGGAAACAGTCAGAGAGAAATGCTTTTTTATCTGACTGACCATGACCACCAGCGACTGGATGCTATAGAGGACGCATTGCAGAAAATAGATGAAGACAGGTACGGTATTTGTGAACAATGCGGAAAGAAAATTAAAAATGATCGCCTTAAAGCCATTCCTTATGCTCGCATGTGTATGAAGTGCAAGCCCGGAACTGAAAACGGGCAGTAAACTTATAGTGGCCTCCGGAGCCATAGCTAAGCTTAAGAAAGCCAGGAAATTTCTTGCAAGAGATATCTGGTTAATAAATATCGCCGCTTACGGAAAGCTGAAATCATTTTTTATAGCCGCACTTAAAATAGTACTTATTACGATAAATGATTTCATAAAAGATAAATGTGTTTTAAGAGCTTCTTCTCTTACATATTATTTTTTCCTTGCTGTCGTTCCTTTTTTTGCTGTTGCTACTGCAGTAATAAAAGGCTTTGGACTCCAAAACGAATACGGCGAAATGCTTTTAAACCGGGTTCTTATGAATCCGGAACTTTCACGCGATATAATTGCTTATATTGAACAAACAAACCTTGAAACACTGGGCCTTTTTGGAGCCGTTGGCCTTATATATATTGCAATACTTTTACTTTCAAGTGTCGAAAAATCCTTTAATGACATATGGGGAGTAAGAGAAAAAAGGCCTTACCTGAAAAAAATAGTATATTATCTTTTTGCCGTGATGATCGTACCGGTTTTTATTACTATTATAGTTTCAAATGTCACCGCAGTGCTTACCGGAGACCTACTGGGCAGCGGCATATTGTCATATGTTTTTATAGGGACTGCTTTTACCATACTTTATATGTATTTCACAAATGAGAAAGTTAAATTATATGCTGCCCTCGGCGGCGGGCTGCTGGTAGGTATTTTATGGAACCTTACAAAAGCGGGGTTTATATTCTATGCTCTAAGAGTGAAACAGTTTGACCGGATATACGGCAGCTTTTCGCATATATTTATTACATTTTTATGGGTATATCTAAACTGGATGATTGTCTTAATCGGCTCGGAGTTTGCCTTTGCCCTTCAAAACTATAAAACATACCGGAAAGAGGGAAAATCTGATAATATAAGTTATTCGTATAAGCAAAAACTTGCTCTTATAATACTGCATCTCATCTACCTACGGTTTAAAGAAGAAAAGAAACCTCTTTCTGCCGATGATATAATCGGCATTACTCGGGGACCGATAAAAATGATAAACGAGCTTTTGTATGAGCTAATGGAGATGGAAATACTTGTTGAAACTAAAAAAGATGATAAAAGATTTTATTCTCCTGCAAAAAGCGAGGATAAGGTTACAGTTTCTTATATTCTTGAAAAACTTCAGGGCTACGGCATATCAGATATACCCATGAATAAAGACCCGCGTTTTGACCGGATCGAAGCAGTGCTTAAAAATATACGAAAAGAATCCGGAAAAAAATTCAGTAACTGTAAGATTTCAGAAATATAAATACCTTCCGCTTTAATCTTCTATAAATAAAACGATGCATTATTAATATTATTTTAATACGGAAATCGAATTGTTTTTAAACCTATAGGGTCTTGAAAAAACACTAAAAATAAATATAATTATAAGTGCAAGGGAGGTTTTATGGAATCCAAAAAGCGATATAAGGATTTTAAGATTGACAAAGAAGAGCCGGTGTTTACTATAGGCGTTGTCAGCCGGCTTATGAAAATACCGGTATGGACTTTAAAAAAATTGGATAAAGAGAAGATAGTCTCTCCTAAAAGAAGAGAGGGACATGACAGATTGTATTCAAAAAAAAATTTAAATCAGTTGGATTTTTTTTGGAAGCTGATGAAAAAGAAAAATGTAAAAATTGCCGGTTTAAAGGTTATAAAAGAAATGAAGGAAAAAGGTGAAAAGTAAAAGGAGGTGATTGCTATGGCTATGGTACCTTGGAGAAAAAAGTCAGAGTGGGATCCTTTCAGAGAACTTGAAACGCTACATGACAGGATGAATCAGCTTTTTGATCTGTCCTTGTCACGGGCTCCGGAATCGGAAAAAAACCTTCCCGGGGAACTGGACTGGGTGCCCGCTCTTGATGTTAAGGAGGAAAGGGATAGAATAATTGTAAAAGCCGAGCTTCCCGGATTAAAAAAGGAAGATGTGAACATTTCGCTGGAAGATAATACCCTTGTAATCAATGGTGAAAAAAAGCATGAAGAAAAGAAAGAGGATAAAGGGTATTATTACCGTGAATGTTCGTACGGCTCATTTCAAAGAGCGGTTAACCTGCCTGCGAAGGTAAAGGATGAAAAAGTGGACGCATCTTACAAAGACGGTGTGTTGAGGATAACACTTCCCAAGGCACAGGAAACAAAGACCAAGCAGATTGATATAAAATAAGTTAGTCTTGGGGGTCTAGTAAAAAGGGGCTGCTTGTGCAGCCTCTTTTTTTATTTGCTGTGTAATTTACTTTAAATCATTATTCATTATTAAGATTTCACAAAACTTTCCACTTTATTTCACATGCTTTTTATATTAAAGCAGTATAATATTTCTATAATAAAACCATGAATAATAATTTTAGAGGAGAAATTTAAATATGCTTTATATCAAAAAAAAGAAGACAATTATAATTACCTTTTTTCTGGGATGTTTTTTTACTGTAAATTTGAGTTTTGGGGGACGCCACCCGACGGTATCCGGCAATAGAGATAAAATTTATGAATCGTATCTGCAATCATGGGAAAAACCTTACGTAAACGAACAGAAAGAATTGAAAAAGAGTCAATCCCTGGATAATCCCGATACAGCCCGGGAAAAAAGCGAAATAAATTCTGAGGACCAGGACAATTCTA
>JBNJFW010000116.1:0-5021 GCA_051747165.1 Elusimicrobiota bacterium
ACCAAGAAATAAAACAACCTTTTGAGATATCTAAACCAACACCTTCGGATTCGGAAAATGTTTTCGGAACTGTTGATATAGAAGCGGATGTAGAATCTGCTGCTAAAATAACTAAAGTGGAGTTTTATATTAACGGTTCTCTAAATTATGTAGATACTGAATCCCCTTACAGTTATTCCTGGGATACAACACAGGAAAGTGACGGGTACCATACAATAAAGGCCAAGGCCTATGATTCCGACGGCCGTACGACAAGCGACCGTATTGCAGTATATATAGAACCAATAACAGTTTCTGTAACATCTCCTTCCGATGAGGAAGTAGTTTCCGGGAATGTTGAAATACAGGCGGATGCGCAAGCCAAAACTGAGATTGAAAAGGTAGAGTTTTTTATTAATGACTCCCTGTATTGGACTGATACTTCAGCTCCTTACTATTATCCCTGGGATACGACAGCTGAATCTACCGGGGCTTATACAATAATGGCCAAGGCCCATGATACAGATAGCCGTGTATCCAGCCACCAAGTTACGGTATATATAGAGTCGGTTTCTATAACATCTCCTTCCGATGGAGAAGAGGTTTATGGAGAAACTGATATAACAGTTGACGTAACTTCCGGTATTGATGTTGGTAAAGTAGAGTTTTATATTAACGACTCTTTATCTTCAACAACCTGGTCGGAACCTTACAGTTACGCCTGGGATACTACAACTGAATCTACCGGTACACATAAAATAGAGGCTAAGGTTTATTATATAGACGGCCACATGGTAAGCGAGCAGATTTCTGCAGAAATAATCTATTCATACACAAGCGGCCCTTCTCACGGAGAAGGTAGCGGTGCATTCAACGGAGCGGCAAAGGCTGATGACGGCCGCATTATTTTTGCTCCCTTCGATTCGGATAATATAGGGATATTTGACCCTTCGGACAATTCATACACAAGCGGCCCCGCTCACGGAGAAGGCAGCAGAGCATTTAACGGAGCGGCCAAGGCCGATGACGGCCGCATTATTTTTGCTCCCTTCGATTCGGATAATATAGGGATATTTGACCCTTCGGACAATTCATACACAAGCGGCCCCGCTCACGGGCAAGGCGATCTTGCATTCAGCGGAGCGGCCAAAGCTGATGACGGCCGCATTGTTTTTGCGCCCTCCATCTCGGATAATATAGGGATATTTGACCCTTCGGACAACTCATACACAAGCGGCGCCGTTCACGGAGAAGGCATTTATGCATTCGAGGGAGCTGTCAAAGATGGCGACAGCCGCATTGTCTTTGCTCCCTACGCCTCGGATAATATAGGGATATTTGACCCTTCGGACAATTCATACACAAGCGGTCCTGCTCACGGTGAAGGCAGTTATGCATTCAGAGGAGCTGTCAAAGCCGATAACGCCCACATTATTTTTGTTCCCTATGGCTCTGATAATGTAGGAGGATTTAACCATCGTTACTCCGAGTGGTATGAAAGCGTCACTGCGCACGAGGAAGGCGGCGGTGTATTCAGCGGAGCGGCCAAGGCCGATGACGGCCGCATTATTTTTGCTCCTTATCGCTCTGACAATGTAGGAATATTTGACGATTTTTACGAATCATACATAAGCGGACCCGTTCACAGGGAAGGCAGCGGTGCATTCAGCGGAGCTGCCAAAGCCGATGACGGCCGCATTATTTTTGCTCCTTTTAACTCTGATAATGTGGGAATACTTGAATAAGTCAGTAAAATCCGTTTTTATTTTACTCGTTAATTAAAAGCAAAAGAGGTTACGTTGTCAGTCTTTGACACTCCGGCCTTTTATTTATTATACTCTGTCCTCTATTAATAGTATAGTAAAACCTGCTTTTAAGAGCGAATAAAATGAAATTTATTAACAAAAAAACCAATAAAGTAGACCTTATCTCCGGTTCTCCGCTTAAGGGAGTACTGCTGCTGTCTTCTCCTATAATAATAAGCAATTTAATGCATGTTCTTTATAATATAGCGGACATTGCCTGGCTGGGAGTGTTAGGTAAAGAAGAGGTGGCAGCTATGGCTTTTGTTTTTCCTGTTTTGTTTGTAGTTATATCTCTGGGTATAGGACTGGGTATTGCCGGCTCTGTACTGGTGGCTCAGTATGAGGGAGCAGGAGAATCTGAAGAAGGTAACATTGCGGCCGGGCAGACCCTGGTTTTTAGTTTTATGTTCGCTGTCTTTATTTCTTTGAGCGGGTATTTTTTGTCCGGTCCTATTGTTAATTTCCTGGGGGCCTCTCCTGATGTTAAGATTCTGGCTGAATCCTACCTTAAAATTATTTTTGCCGGTGCGGTTTTAATTTTTCCTTTTTTCATATTTAATTCTTTAATGAGGGGATGGGGTAATTCCAGTATTCCCATGAAAATAATAATATTTTCCAATATAATAAACATAGTACTGGATCCTTTCCTGATATTCGGGATATGGATTTTTCCGGAAATGGGCATAGGGGGCGCGGCTGTAGCTACGGTTTTTTCGAGATTTGCCGCTTCTCTTATAAGTCTGTGGTTTTTGTTTAAAGGGGCCCCGGGGCTTTCAATTAATGCGGGCCATTTAATCCCGCGAAAAGCCATGATGTTTAAGTTATGCCGCCTGGGATGGCCCGTGGTGATAGAACATGCCCTTAAAGGAATGGGGATGATGGCCATTACCGCCATAGCTTCTGTTTTCGGAACAGCTTTTATGGCTGGCTACAGCGTGGGTATAAGGGTTTTTTCTTTATTTGTAATGCCGTCTCTGGCGGTGGGAAAGGGAGTCGCTGCTTCGGTGGGGCAGAATCTGGGCGCCGGTTTAAGTGAAAGGTCGTCAAGAGTTACTTTTCAGTCTTCCGGAGCTGTTTTTGCTTTTTTGTCTTTTATAGCGGCCGGAGTCTTTTTGCTTAGATTTGATATTGCTTTGTTTTTCCTGGGGGAAAATGAGACCCAAGCTGTTATTTATGCCGCCCGCTTTTTAATGAGCCTTGCTATTGCTGCTCCCTTTCTGGGCGCGGCCATGGCTGCCAGAGGTGCTTTTAAAGGGGCCGGCCGCACATTGCAGTCTATGACAATAGGTATAATAGGCATGTGGGTCTTGAGAGTAGGTTTTGCTTATTACTACGGGGTTATAGTTGGAAAAGAATACGGCGTATGGAATTCTTTTATCGTAGGAGGAGCCGGCGAGCTTATGCTTTGTATAATATATTATTTAAAAGGCAACTGGCTTGTTCCGGTTATTGAGAAAAACGGACTTGATGAAGAATATTATTTGACCCGCCGGAGTAAAGTTTATAGTATGAAATGAAATGGGTTCAATTAAGAAAAGGAGGGAGACAATAATATGACAGAATGCAATATCAGCGCCAACATGGAAAATTGCAACTGCACTTATGAGCCATGCCCCCGTAAGGGCAAGTGCTGCGAGTGCATTATGTATCATAAAAGTTCCAACCAGCTTCCCGCATGCCTTTTCCCGGATGATGTAGAAAAAACTTATGACCGTTCGGTGGAAACTTTTATAAATGCTTATAGAAAAAACGGAGGATTTTGAGCACAAAAGTACTGGCACAAAAAAGGATTAAATTTTGTCCCATATGCGCTACAGAACTTAAGGAAAAAAAAGTTGATGAGCGCGTGAGGCTTGTATGCCCTGCCTGCAACTGGATTCATTATCTCAATCCCGTGCCGGTAGCGGCCTGTCTGCTTTTAAACAAACAGGGCGATATTCTTATGGTCAAAAGGGGCGTAGCACCGCAAAAAGGAAGATGGGCTCTTCCTGCCGGTTTCATGGAGATTGATGAGAGTCCGGATAAAGCGGCTTTAAGAGAGCTTAAGGAAGAGACCGGTATTAAAGGAAAAATAAAAAGGCTGATAGGGGCATATCGCCAGCCCAGCGAAAATTATACTGCCGTTTTAACTGTTGGCTACAGAATTGAGGCCGTGGGAGGAGAACTTGTTGCCGGGGATGACGCGCAGGATGTCAGGTTCAGAAAAGCGGAGACCGTAAAAGAAATTCCCTTTAAAAGTCACAGGAGAATAATTGAAGAGGAGCTCGGAATTTAAAAATAAATATGTCTTTGGCCCTGTCCTGTCAAGAAGACTGGGTATATCGTTAGGTGTAGATATTGTTCCTCATAAAACCTGTACTTATAACTGCTTATACTGCGAGTGCGGAAAAACCACCTCCCTGGTAAAAAAAAGAAAGGAATATGTTCCGCATAATCTGGTAATAGAGGAGCTGGACAGCTTTCTTTCCGGCTCTCCCCGGCTGGATTATATAACTTTTTCCGGCAGCGGAGAGCCGACTTTAAACAGCGGCATAGGAAAAATTGTGGGGTTTATAAAAGACAAGTATCCCTCTTATAAAATTGCGGTGCTTACAAACGGCAGCCTTTTATACAAGTCCTCCGTTAGAAAGGATTTAGCATATGCTGATTTAATTATTACTTCACTGGATGCGCTGAGCGAAAAGGTTTTCAATAGAATTAATCGCCCCGAAAAATCAATTACAGCAGACCAGCTAATAAAAGGCATAAAACAGGCTTCTGTTGAATTTAAAGGCAAGTTTTGGGTTGAAATTTTTATTTTACCCGGCATTAATGACTCTGACAGCGAACTTTCGTTAATAAGAGAGCTTCTCATGGAAATAAATCCGGATAAAGTTCAGTTAAACTCTATGGACAGGCCGGGTGCCGAAAAAGACTTGAGCACTCCGCATATTAAAGATCTTCTGCGGGTGAAGGATATTTTACTTCCTGTTGAAAGTGAAATAATAAGTAATAAAAACATTGAAAACAGTGCCTTTGAAAATTTAACGCCCCGGGAAGACCCTGAGGTTTTAAAAGAAAAAATAATCATGCTTATTGAAAGAAGACCTTGTACCTTAAATGATTTAAAAAGTATTTTTAAATTAAATGAAAAGGAATTGAAAAAGTATTTGCGGCAGATGATAAAATCCGGTAGGATTTCCACATCTGAAAGAAAAAGAGGGGTTTTTTACATAAAAAATGAAGAACATAAACATA
>JBNJFW010000117.1:0-4925 GCA_051747165.1 Elusimicrobiota bacterium
AAAAAACCTCACGGATATGTTTTTGAAAACTGCCTTAAACTCTGCTGCATAAGCATATCAACTGTTGTTGTCCGCAGGAGCCTTTTTGAAAAAGTGGGTTTTTTTGATGAAAATCTTCCGGCCTGCGAAGATTACGATTTCTGGCTGAGGGCCTGCGCCGGCTACCCCGTTTATCTTATTGACAAAACATTAACCGAAAAAGAAGGAGGCCACACGGGAAGGCTTTCAGCTAATCCGGGCCTTGATAAATACAGGGCCCTGTCCATAAAAAAACTTCTGGATTCAGGCAAGTTAAACACCTCTCAGAAAAACATTGCTTTTGAACATCTTAAAATAAAATGTAAAATATACTCTCAGGGATGTTTTAAAAGAGGAAAAGTGGAAGAAGGAAACAGGTATGCTGAATTAATGAGCGGGGAAATTGAAAAAACTAAATAGAGCATTTATTTTTCTTCTTCCGCTTTTAATTGTTATTACGATTTATGTGTTTATAAAGGGAAATGCCGAGGAGGATAAAAAAATGTCTGATATCATAAGACTCCCCAAAATCAGCAGCGAAGGCAGACTTTCAGTTGAAGAAGCAATTAACAGGAGAGAGTCGATAAGAGATTTCACAGAAGATTCCCTTGAAATAAAGGATGTCTCCCAGCTTTTATGGGCTGCGGGGGGAGAAAGAGTTGATGCACTCAGCAGGCACTCCAGGACCTTTCCGTCTCCCGGCGGATTAAATCCTTTTGAGTTTTATTTGGCAGCCGGAAATGTTGATGATCTTCCTGCAGGCATTTACAAGTATCTTCCGGACCGGCATTCTCTTCTGCCTTTGAGAGATGGTGACAAAAGAGATTCTTTGGCCCGCGCGGCTTTAGGCCAGAGATCTATAGAAAGGGCTCCGGCTTCAATAATAATAAGCGGTGAGTATGGAAAAACTGCACCCCGCTACGGGCAAAGAGGAAAAGAACGCTATGTTCCCATGGGTGCAGGCCACTGCGGACAAAATATTTATCTTACTGCAGCTTCCAGAGGCCTGGCAACGGTGGCCATAGGAGCATTTAACGATGATTCGGTATCGGATATCCTGAACCTCTCCGAAGAGGAAACCCCTCTTTACATATATCCCCTGGGCCGGCTCCGGAGTTAAAAAAAAATGAATACTTCTGAAACATTGAATAATGAAGAGAAGAAGGGAGACATCAGGGCAAAAAAAGCCTATATCCCGATTGCCTTTTCATTTTCAATAAACATACTGCTGTTTTTGCTAAAGTTATGGGCAGGCATTCTCTCCGGCTCTGTAGCTTTAATCGCCGACGCCTGGCATACAGTTTCCGACAATATAAGCACGGCTGTGGTCTTCGTCGGCTTTAAAATAACCGGCAAAAAACCCGACAAAAGGCATCCCTTCGGCCATGAAAGGGCGGAAAAGATTTCCGGTATAATAATTTCAATTATACTTTTTGCGGTAAGCGGCAATTTTTTTCTCACTTCAATAACAAGACTTATAAAAGCCGAAGGAGCCCAGTTTATACCGGAAGCAATGTGGATTTTGATTTTTTCAGTTATAGCAAAAGAAGCCGCGGCCCGGTATTCAATATCTACCGGAAAAAAAATAAATTCCGACCCGCTTATAGGCGACGGCTGGCATCACCGCAGCGACGCGGCCAGTTCCGCTCTTATACTTTTCGGCATATTTGTGGGAAAAAGGTGGTGGTGGATTGACGGAACCCTGGGTCTTGTTATAGCTGCCATGCTTTTAAAGTCCGCCTATAAAATATTGAAAAAAACCTCAAGCTCAATACTCGGAGAAGCCCTTAGCCCTGAAACAGAGCAAAAACTGAAAAGAATAGTTAAAAAAGAATGTCCCCAAAGCGGAGAAGCCCATCATTTTCACCTGCACAGCTACGGCAGCCATAAAGAGCTTTCTTTTCATATAACCCTTCCCGGGGATATAAGTCTTAAAGAGGCCCATGAAATAGCCACATGTATAGAAGAAGCAGTGCGCCGTCAGAGTGGCTTTGAGCCCACCGTTCATATCGAGAACGAAGAAACTAATAAAAATTGAAGTTTCTTTTAATAAACCCCTATGCATGCGACTTTGCCTGTTATGATTACTGGCTTAAACCCCTGGGCCTTCTTTATATTTCCTCAATATTAAAAAATATGGGGCATGAAGTATTCTTTATTGACTGCCTTGCCCATAACACAGGAGAAGGCAAATACGGAAAAGGTAACTTTTACAGCGAAAAAAGAAAAAAACCTCAAGCTCTCAGAAAGTATAAACGCAAATACAGAAATTTCGGCTTGTTCGGCCAAAGGCTCTACCATAAAATGAAAAGCCTTCCACAACCCGATATTATTCTCCTTTCCACATCAATGACATACTGGTATCCGGCCGCTTCGGAAACCGCTTTAATGGCAAGAAAAGTTTTTCCTTCGGCCAAAATAGCAGCAGGGGGGAATTATGTGACATTTTGCCCCCGGCACGCAAGAAATAATATAGACGCCGACTATTTTTTCACCGGAGCATCCTTAAAAGAATTTTTTAAATTTATTGAATCCAGGCCTATTACTTTCCAAGATTGGCCTTCTCCGGATTACTCTCATTACAAAAATATTTCCTACGCCGTAACCAGGACATCCGCAGGCTGCATGAACAACTGCCCCTACTGCGGCATAAAGCAAATGTGGGATAGATACATGCGCCGTCCTCCAAAAAAAATTAAAACTGAACTCACCCGCCTTCGCAAGCAAGGCATCCGGGACATAGTATTCTATGATGACGCCCTTCTTGAAAACAGCTTTCTTGAAAAATCGCTTAGTGGACTTCCCCCGGGCATACGGTTTCATACTCCCAACGGACTCAATTTAAGATGCATAAACCCAAAAAAAGCATTACTGATGAAAAAAAACAATTTCATTTCCCCCATGCTGGCCGTTGACAGTATAGGAGAAGAGAAACAATCCAAGGCAAGCCCTAAGGTAATTGAAAATGCAATTGCCAACCTCTATTCAGCCCACTACACTAAAGGCGAAATAGGAGCCTACCTCATATTAGGACTTCCCGGCCAAAAGCTTTCCAAAATAACCCGGGATGCCATCTTTCTACACAAACTGGGAGTAAAAATAATGCTTGCCGAATATTCCCCTGTGCCCGGCTCCGGTTATGAAAGCAAAACAAGTAAAGAAGTCTTAGCCGAACCCCTTCTTCAAAACAATTCTCTTTTTCCCTGTCTAAATGAAAAATGGGAAGACATCTTTGCCCTTAAGAGATTTGTATCCAATTTAAATAAAAAAATCACCTGTCCTCATATTTGACTTACCGGATAACTGCCGTAATGCGCTTAACTTTAACAATAGGGAAGACATAAAGGACATTCAATCAATCTTGCTTTTTGTATCGCAAACTGCTAAATTATATCCAGTCGGGACACCAGGTGATAGTCAAGTGCAGTAGAGGCCTTAGCTTCTACGATGAAGCAGGAACTCCCGATAGGTATAAGTTGGAGAAACCCCATACTTTAGCTATGGGGAATTGTCAAGTTAAATATATCAACCGACCCCAGATAAATTACCTCACGTCTCTTGTGATATTTACATACTGCCTGGTATTGAAAATATTTTGATTTCGTGTTATTAATATATTGGGGATAGGTAAGGTATTTTGCAGTTTATTAAACAGGATAAAAAACTATAGCGGAGAATAAAATATAATGAACAAAAAAAGTAAGTCCAGCGGCTTCACTCTAATAGAAGCTATGATAGCCATAACTATACTCATGATAACATCCATAGCCGGCGCCTATTTCCTTATAAGCAGCCAGCAGTTTGTAGTGGATTTCGAAAAGCAACTTCAGGCCGGCAACTTAAGCATGGAGGAGCTTGAATCTTTCGCCTGGATGGATCCCGCGGATTTGGATGATATAAATGATGGCTCTTATGACTTCAGAGAAGACGACGTCGGTTCCCACCTCGGCTGGACCAAAGAATATACAATTGATGATCAAGGCTCCTATAAAAAAATTACCGTAACTTTGGACATGCCCGAACAATGAAAAGCATAACTACATTTTTAACCGATGACAAAGGCTTTACCTTAACCGAGCTGATAACAGTTATGGTGGTAAGTTCGCTTATTGCCCTGACCATAGGTGCTTATTTCGTAAACGAATACGAGATGAGAATGAACATAATAAACCGCACAAATAAAACTCAAGAAGCAAGAGTAGCCCTGCGGGCGCTTACACATAAGTTAAGATTTGCGAAACCTGGCACTGTTGAATTGGAAAACGGGACTTTTAAGGCTGATATAAAAGGCGGCCACTTATCCCATCCACAGCATAATAATGAGGGGTCCAACCAGTTTATTTCTTTCAGGCTGAACGGCACAAATCTGCAGGAATCATACGATGAGAACAACTGGACTACTATAGCGCGCAATGTCAGTCATTTTAAGGCAGAGCCAAATCCAGATGATCCAGACTCTTTAATTTTAGTCGGAGTGGAAGTGGATGGAAAAGAACTTCAGATACGCACGGGCTTAAAAATGCTTGGAGATATACAAGAATGAATATTAAATATAAAAACAATAAAGGTTCTGTGCTGGTAATGGCACTAATTGTTTCGCTGGTGCTGACTTTAAGCGGACTTACACTGCTTAACACAGTTCAATATACGGCAGTTGATGTCAGGGTGGATGAGGTAAAAAGAACGAAAGCCTATTACGCGTCGCTTTCCGCTCTGAGATTTGCATCGATATGGCTAAAAACCAATGCAGCCACGGTTAATGCTCACCTGGGCGATGGTAATGATTATTACATAATAACTCCGGATGATGAACATGCCTGGAATGAGCTTGCAGAAGATTTGAAGTGGTCTGAACAGGGACTTAACAATTGGACCATAAAAATAAGCTCAGCCGGCGACGAGTTTCA
>JBNJFW010000118.1:0-4913 GCA_051747165.1 Elusimicrobiota bacterium
GTACGAGCTTCCTTTAAGGGAATTGGTGAGTGGGTTTTACAGCCAGCTTAAATCCGCAAGCCGTGGTTATGCTTCTCTGGATTATCAGCATATAGGCAATCGGGAGTCGGCTTTAACCAAGCTGCTTATACTTGTAAATAACCGGGAGGTTGACGCTTTGTCCTTTATTGTACCCTCTGAAGATGCTTCGCGTACGGGGAGGAGTATTTTAAGCCAGCTTAAAGAGGAGATTCCCAGGCATCAGTTTAAAGTGCCTCTTCAGGCCATGGCCGGAAAGAATATTGTGGCGCGGATGGACATACCCGCTTTAAAAAAGAATGTAACTGCGGGTCTTTACGGCGGAGATGTTACTCGAAAACGCAAGCTAATTGAAAAACAAAAGAAAGGAAAAAAGAAGATGAAACAGATAGGAAATGTAAATATTCCACCCCAGGCTTTTATTAAGGTAAAAACTTATGGAGACTAAACTTTTATATATTACCATAGCAATAATTGCTTTGAGGGTTGTTGCCGGACTGGGGCTTAAAAAGTATAAAAAGGGCTTTTTAAAGAAGCTTTTTACTGAGATGAAGGAATGGATGAATGCGGGACTGTGGGCAGTGGTTATTGCCTTTTTTGTGATGTCTTTTATAGTTCAGGCTTTTAAAATTCCCTCGGCTTCTATGGAAGATACTTTAAAAATAGGCGATCATCTTTTTGTAAACAAGTTTATTTACGGAATAAGAATTCCGTTTCAGCGTGAGAAAAGAATACTTACGATTAGAGAACCCAAGAGAGGGGATTTAATAGTTTTTGAATATCCTCGCGATTTAAGTAAAGATTTTATAAAACGTGTTATTGCTACAGGAGGGGAAGAAATAGAAATAATAGATAAAAATGTGTATGTTGACGGTGAAAAACTTAATGAGCCCTATGTGGTTCATAAGGACCCTAATATTTATCCCCAGGCGCCTTATCTTCCTCGCGAGCGCAGGTACAGGGATAATTTCGGCCCTCTGGAAGTGCCGGAGGGTGAATATTTTGTTATGGGAGATAACAGGGATTTTTCATCTGATTCCAGGTCGTGGGGCCCTTTGAAAAGAAAGTATATTAAGGGTAAGGCTCTTTTCAGATACTGGCCTCCGGGAAGGATAGGTATTTTAAAGTGAAAAAAATAAAAAAAATAATTGCAGTGGATCTGGGTGCTACTAAAACGGCCGTGGCTCTTGTAAATGATAAGTTGCAAATTGAGGACAGGGCCCAGTTTGCCACCCCGAGATCGCGGGAGCAGGCTTTAAATGAAGTAAAAAAGCAAGCCGACCTTTTGGATCCGGACCGTAAACTTGCTGCCGGAATCTCTATATGCGGGCTGTTAAGCGTCGATACAGGAAAGCTTCTGGTTGCTCCTAATCTGGGATGGGAGGATATAAATACAGAAAGCCTCTTTGAGCCTTTAAACCGGCCTTTTCGCATATTAAATGACGGGAGTGCGGCTGCCTGGGCAAGTTATTTAAAAGAAAAGGAAGAGAATACTACCAGGCTTCTGTCTGTTACTCTGGGAACAGGGGTCGGCGGAGGGCTTGTTATGGACGGGCGTATAATAACAGGAGGGGTTGAGTTGGGACATCTTAAGACAAATCCACAGGGGCCTCTCTGCGGATGCGGCGCCAGGGGCTGCCTGGAAACAATAGCCGGCGGCAATTACCTTCCTACAAGAGCTAAAGAATGGGAAGGAGTGGAGGTTAAAAGCTGCCGGGGCCTTTTTGAAATGGCAGAAAGCGGAGATGAAAAAGCAATTAGAGTGTGGAGAAAAATGGGCTCTCTTTTCGGTTATTATCTTTCGGGAGTGGTTAACCTGACTGGAGTCCAGGAAATAATTATGGGCGGACGCATAGTAAGAGCCCGAAAATACTTTTTTGATGATTTAAACCGGGAATTACAGGCCGGGATCATGGCCTCCGGTCATAGAAATTGTAATCTGAAAGTTTCGGAGTTTACGCATAATATGTCTCTTATAGGCGCGGCTGCCACTATGCTGTTTCCGGATAAAAGAGATTAGAGGTAATTATGAGTAAGCAGAAAACGTATATGATAACCGGAGGCGCTGGTTTTATAGGCTCCCATCTGGTGCGGGAGGCTCTCCAAAGGGGTTTTAAAGTAGTTGTTGTAGATAATTTTGTAACCGGCAAAAAAGAAAACTTAGCCGGCGTTATTTCAGATATAGATCTAATAGAAGGAGATATAAGAGATAAGGAGCTTATGGACAGGCTCTGTGGCAGATGCGATGTTATTTTGCATCAGGCAGCTTTGCGTTCTGTTCCCCGTTCTATAGATGACCCGGGGGCAAGCAATGATTGTAATGTCACCGGCACTCTTAATCTTTTAATTGCGGCCCGGGATAATGAGGTGCAAAGGGTTGTTTATGCTTCCTCGTCTTCAATTTACGGCGATACGCCCAGCCTGCCCAAAAGTGAAGAACAGAGGCCTCTTCCCATATCTCCTTATGCAGTTTCGAAACTGGCCGGAGAACATTACTGCAGAGCTTTTTCTCATACTTTTGACCTTGAAACCGTAAGCTTGAGATATTTCAATGTATTCGGCCCCAGGCAGGATCCGGAATCCAAGTATGCGGCTGTGGTTCCTATTTTTTTTAAACAGGCCCTTGAGGGTTTTTTTCTGTCGGTTCACGGGGACGGGAAGCAGTCACGGGATTTTACTTATGTGAAGAATGTTGTGAGCGCTAATTTTCTTGCCGCTCAGGTGCCGGGAGTAAGCGGAGAGGCATTTAATGTGGCTTGCGGAAACCGTCACAGCATACTTGATATTGCAGATGAGGTTCTTAAAAATACTTCTTCTGATGTCGGTATGAAGCACGGCGAAAGAAGAAAGGGTGATGTTGAACATACCCAGGCGGATATATCAAAGGCTGAGCGTATGCTGGGATATAAGCCAACTGTGGATTTTTACGAGGGAATGAAACTTAGTGCGTCCGCTTATATGAAAGAAAAGAAAAAGTAAGCTTTTCGCTGCTGATGAATTTATCTGTTGTAATTCCTGTTTATAATGAAGAAGCTACGGTGCGGGAACTTCTGCAGCGGGTTCTTTCTCTTTCTACTGAATGTGAAGTTATAGTTGTAGATGACGGCTCCACGGATAAGACTCCCGAAATATTAAAGTCATTTCAAGACTCCCGCATTAAGCTATGCTTAAAAAAGAATAATGAGGGCAAGGCAGCGGCCCTGCGACGGGGAATAAAAATGGCTTCCGGAAAGTATATACTTTTTCAGGATGCCGATCTTGAATATGACCCCGCGGATTATGATAAGTTGCTGCAGGCAGCCGCAGACTCAAGTACAAATACTGTAGTGTATGGTAACCGTTTTCCTAAAGGCGGAAAAAACATGTTTTTCAGGCAGAAAGCGGCAAATAAAATTCTTACTATGTTAACTAATGTCCTTTATAACGGTTCGGTGGGGGATATGGAGACATGTTATAAACTTGTTCCCGCCCGTGTTTTAAAATATCTTGATTTGCGGGAGGAGGGTTTCGGAGTTGAGCCCGAGATAACTTTAAAGCTTTTAAAGAAAGGCCATAAAATAATAAATGTTCCTATTTCATATAGCGGTCGGTCGTACAGCCAGGGAAAAAAAATAGGGTTTAAAGATGCTCTTTCGGCTCTATGGATTTTAATTAAATACAGGTTCTTTATTAAAGCCGAAAAAAATATATAATAAAAATGATGGAAAAGCACGCAGTTAAAATAATTAAAAAGTTAGAGAGGTTTTTTTGATGAATGTTCTGGTAAGCGGAGGAGCCGGCTTTATAGGTTCCCATGTTTCGGACGCTCTGGTAAAAGAGGGAGCCGGGGTGACTGTTGTTGACAACCTTTCTTCAGGAAAGAGAGAGAATATTAATCCGGCCTGCGATTTTGAAAAAATAGATATAAGAGACAGAGAACTTGAGAGTGTGTTTCAAAAAAAGGATTTTAAAGCTGTTTTCCATTTTGCCGCTCAGATAGATGTTAGAAAATCCGTTGCTGATCCTGCTTATGATGCCGATGTTAATATTATGGGAGGCATAAATTTGCTTGAATGCAGTCGGCGTTATGGAGTTGAAAGTTTTATTTTTGCATCTTCAGGAGGCGTTATGTACGGGGAATGCCCCCATGAAAGTCCGGACGAAAGCAAATATCCCTCCCCTGAATGCCCCTACGGCTGCTCAAAACTTTCTTTTGAATTTTATCTTAACGCTTACCGTAAGATGCATGGCATAAGGGCTGTTTCAATGAGGCTGGCGAATGTTTACGGCCCCCGGCAGGACCCCTGCGGTGAAGCCGGGGTTGTGGCTATTTTCAGCAGGGCAATGCTCAGGGATGAGGAAGTGAAAATTTTCGGAGACGGGTCTCAATTAAGAGATTATGTCTATGCCGGTGATGTCGCCCGGGCGTGCCTCAAGGCGCATACAAAGGGAAATGGCGTTTATAACATAGGAACCGGTGAGGCCAGGGATGTAAATGAGCTTTTTAATCGCATCAAGAAGATAACCGGTTATAAAAATGATCCTGAGTATCTGCCGTCCAGGCCGGGAGAGCTTCAGGCCAGCAGAATGGATGCCGGTAAGGCTTTTCGTGAAATTGGATGGAGAGCAGAAACTGATTTTGAAACGGGCTTGAAAAAAACGCTTGAATATTTTAAAAGCAGTTTATGAGCAACTCTATTAAATTTGGAACAGACGGCTGGCGAGCGGTAATCGCTGAAGATTTTAATTTCAGAAATCTGGCCATTATATCAAAAAGATGTGCCCAATGGGTTAAAAAAAGGGGAAAAGAAATATGCCTAGGGTACGATAACAGGTTTATGTCACCGGAATATGCCGAGTTTGCCGCCGGAATCATTCAGAGCGAGGGAGTCAATGTTGACTTGTCCGGGTCTCCT
>JBNJFW010000119.1:0-4912 GCA_051747165.1 Elusimicrobiota bacterium
ACAATTGGATCTTTTTCTTCGATAAATGGGCGTGCTGTGCGCAAATTGGTGGCAAATCCTTTTTTTATAAGATCTCTTAATATAAAAGGTTTGTATAACTCCAGGGCCATAACTTTAGGCAGTCCGCACTGATTAAGTTTTAAATGCGGGCCCACCACAACTACAGCTCTTCCGGAATAATCAACCCTTTTACCCAGGAGATTTCTCCTGAATCTTCCCTGCTTTCCTTTTATGGTATCGGAGAGAGACTTCAAAGGCCTTCCACCTGTTCCCGTAACAGTCCTTCCTCTGGCACCGTTTTGTATAAGTGCGTCAACCGATTCCTGCAGCATTCTCTTTTCATTATGAAGCATAACCGTCGGAGCACCCATCTGCGTAATCTGCATAAGACGATTATTTCTGTTTATTACCCGGCGATAAAGATCATTTAAATCCGACGATGCAAACTTGCCTCCCTTAAGCGGAACAAGCGGCCTTAAATCAGGCGGGATAACAGGAATGCTGGATAAAACCATATGCTCCGGCCGGTTTCCCGAACCAATAAAATCTTCAACAACCTTGAGTCTTCGCCTCCAGTTGCGTCTTTTTCCTTTACCCCCTCCTTCCGAGCTCAACTCGCCCCGGATTTCTTTTGCAAGTTTCTTAAGGTCAACTTCACTTAAAAGCTTTTTAAGGGCCTCTCCGCCCGTAAGCGCTTCAAATTCATCTTCATACTCATCTTCAAGCTTCTGGTAATCCTCAATAGATATTAGCTGGCCAACCTTAAGCTTGCTCGAGCCCAGTTTAATATCATCATCGACTCTGGTAACAATATATGCTGCATAATAAGCTATCCGCTCCACATCAGACCTTCTCAAATCCAGGAGCATTCCGATTCTTGAAGGGGGTTTTCTTATATACCATACATGCGCAACGGGAGTGGCGAGTTCTATATGCCCCATTCTCTCCCTGCGAACCTCCTTTTTGGTCACCTCAACCCCGCATCTTTCGCAGACCACACCCTCATGTCTAGGATACTTGTATCTGCCGCAATTGCATTCGTAGTCCTTCATCGGACCAAAAATTCTTTCACAAAACAAACCGTCTCTTTCTGCCTTGAAAGTCCGGTAGTTTATAGTTTCGGCCTTCTTTACTTCCCCATAAGACCAGCTTTCTATGTCTTCCGGCGCAGCAAGCATTACCTTTATGGCATTAAAATTATTATAATTTAGTTCTTCAGTCATAAGCTTTTATTATCTATACATCCTCACTTTTTAAAAAAGTCACACCCGCAAATTCCTATATTTTAATCCTTATATTTTTCCAGAATTGTCTTCAGGCCCAGCGACTGCAGCTCCTTTACTAAAACCCGGAAGGATTCCGGCACAGTAGGTTCCTTTATTTCATCATTTTTTATTATAGCTTCATGCATTTCGGTTCGGGCCTTTACATCATCGCTCTTATAAGTCAACAATTCCTGGAGAGTAAACGCGGCTCCGTATCCTTCCATGGCCCAGACCTCCATCTCTCCGAAACGCTGTCCACCGAACATGGCCTTGCCTCCCAGAGGCTGCCTGGTAATAAGCGAATAAGGGCCTGTAGATCTGGCATGGGCCTTATCTTCGGCCATATGTTCAAGTTTCATTAAATACATAATGCCCACTGTAATGTTTTCGCCCATTACATCTCCGGTACGTCCGTCAAAAAGCTTGGCTCGCCCGGAAGAAGGCAACCCGTTCTTCTTCAGATAACTTTTTACATCATTTTCTGTAGCACTATCAAACACCGGCGTTATCATCTGAACATTTGCCTTATCGGCCGCAAGCCCCAGATGAGTCTCAAGTATCTGGCCCACATTCATCCTTGACGGCACACCAAGCGGATTCAACAAAACATCAACCGGAGTACCGTCTTCCATATAGGGCATATCTTCTGCGGGAAGAATTCGGGAAATAACTCCTTTATTTCCGTGCCTCCCGGCGACTTTATCACCGGCAGCAATTTTCCTTCTGGCCGCAATAAAAACTTTTATCCTCTTAGAAACCATAACCGGCAGCTCATCTCCCTTATCCAGGTCCTCGATTTCCGCCGTTCTCAACTTATTAATCTTGGCCTCAGCCTGATGACGAAGTATCCGGTTTTTCTCTTTATACTCTTCATATTCAGCCGCGCTTATAGCCTTTGACTTCTTTTGCTGCAGCATTTTCTGCACATGAGAACTGCTGCCTCTTCTCAAGTCCTCTATCTTTTCATCATATTTCTCATTGATTTCATCTATCTTATTCTTTTTTGCTTTTTTGCTAAGGCTTTCTTTACGGTCAAACACTTCAACCCTTAACACCTTACCCTCAAGTCCCGGAGGCACTTTCAGAGAGGTATCCTTTACATCCTCGGCCTTTTTACCGAATATTGTCTTTAACAGCCTGACCTCCGGCGTATACCTGGTTTTGCCTTTAGGAGTTACCTTTCCTACCAGTATATCCCCGGGCTTCACATATGCCCCCACTCTGATAATTCCGTTTTCATCCAAATCCCTGAGTCTTCTTTCACCTACATTAGGAATATCCCGGGTGACTTCTTCCTTTCCTATTTTCAAATCTCTGGCTTCAACTTCCTGTTTAAAGATATGAATACTGGTAAACATATCTTCTTTAAAAAGACGGTCAGAAACCAGAACCGCATCCTCAAAATTATACCCCTCCCAGGACATGAAAGCCACTTTTAGATTTCTTCCCAGCGCAAGCTGGCCTCTGGCAGTTGCCGGGCCGTCAGCAATAACATCGCCTTTTTTGAC
Organism: Elusimicrobiota bacterium; assembly: GCA_051747165.1. Taxonomy (GTDB): domain Bacteria; phylum CG03; class SLGR01; order SLGR01; family PWQF01; genus JBNJFW01. The sequence goes on from JBNJFW010000119.1 coordinate 2,774, forward strand.
CTTATCTCCAACCTCTACCGAAGGGGTCTGATTGTAATTGGTATCCTGATTACTCCTTAAAAACTTTTTCAGTTCATATACATCTATGTCGTCTGCAGAGGTATTGCTCTTGCGGGTTTTGTGAGCAATAATAATCTGTCTGGAATCAACATATATTACTTCCCCGCTTCTTTTTGCGCTAACAACCACTCCGCTGTTTCTGGCCACAACCGCTTCCATCCCCGTAGAAACAAGCGGCGGTTCAGTTATAGAAAGCGGCAAAGCCTGTCTCTGCATATTGGCACCCATAAGGGCCCGGTTTGCATCATTATGCTCCAGAAAAGGAACAAGCCCTGCTGCCGCCCCCACCATCTGCTGGGGGGAAATATCAATATAATCAACCTGCTCCCTGGTCACCATAGGAAAATTTCCCTTCTGCCGGGCAATTATCAAACCCTTAGGCAAATTCCCTTTATCATCGGCAGTCGTTGCCGGGACCATTACTTTTTCATCCTCGACATCTGCAGTTAGATATTCAATTTTATCTGTTACCCGTCCATTCTCAACTTTCCGGAAAGGTGTTTCTATAAGGCCGTACTCATTAATTCGTGCATAAATAGCAAGAGTCGACCTCAAACCTATATTCTGACCCTCCGGTGTCTCAATAGGACATATCCTTCCATAATGAGTATGATGAACATCTCTTACCTCAAAGCCGGCTCGTCTTCTGTCCAGACCGCCGGGACCAAGAGCAGAAGTCCTTCTCTTATGCGTAAGCTCACCGAGGGGGTTTGTCTGGGCCAGGAACTGAGAAAGCTGACCGGTGCCGAAAAACTTATTTACGGCTGCAGCAATCGGAACCGGATTTATAAGTGAAGTAGGCGTAGCCTCTTCTGCAGACTGGAGATTCATCTTGCTTCTGACCAGCCGGGCCAGATGCGCCACCCCTCTCCTTAAATGATTCTCGAGCTGTTCGCCTACCGTGCGTACCCGCCTATTGCCTAAATGATCAATGTCATCAACCTCTCCGCCCATTCCGCTGTTGAGCATTATAATATATTTAACGCTGCAGAGGATATCGGCAGGAGTGAGATTTCGTTTGGACAGCGGAGCAAGGGGAAGCTTCGAGTCCTTATGCACCCCTTCAAGCTTTTTATTTAATTTATACCTTCCCACTCGGGTAAGGTCATACTTTGCAGTGCCCTTAAAAAAGAGGGTATCAAAGTATTCCTGGGCCGCCTCGGGTGTTATGTGCTGCTGCGAGCGCAGTATCTTGAAAACTTCATAAATGGCATCCATCTTTGACGCCGTATTGTCCTTATTTAAAGTCAGGTGAATAGTCTGGTCATTTATGGCCTTGCCCGCATTAAAATGATTAAAATCCGCTATTACGACTTTTCTTACCCCGAAATTTCTCCATTTCTCCAGCAGTTCTTTGGTAATGACCTGGTTGGTCCTTCCCAAAAACTCATCGGTTTCCTCTTTAACATTCGGAGGAGAGACAAGAAGCTTTCCTACAATCTTATCAGCGCGCATGCCTTTAATATCAATAGTTTTAACCGGATAAAAAAGCCTCAGTATATCCTCATCTTTTTCCCAGCCAAGGGCTCGGAAAAGAACAGTCACCGGAAATTTTCTTTTTCTGTTTATCCTTGCATAAAGTTCATTTCTGTTATTATACTCCAGTTCTATCCAGGAACCCCGGTAAGGTATTATTCTGCCCGAGTAAAGAGTTTTTCCAAGATTTGAAATTCCCTTCTTCTCATCCTCTTCAAAATTAACGCCGGGCGACCTGTGCAGCTGGTTTACAATAACCCTTTCCACCCCATTAATAACAAAAGTACCGGTGGGGGTCATATTCGGAAGATCAAAAAGGTAAAGCTCCTCCTCCCTTATATCGGGCTTTTTTCTTCCTTCCAGCTTAACTTCCAGCGAAAACCTTACCCTTATGGGAAGAGCATGTGTAACATCCTTTTTAACTGAATCCGATATTGTATATACAGGGGCTTCAACCTTATAGTCAATAAAATCCAGTTTCATGCTCCCGTCGATGCTCTCAATGGGAAAAATATCCCTGAATACCGAATAGAGCCCCTGGTTGTCCGATGAGGACTTTTCCGCTTTTTTTATAAAATCGTCAAATGACTTTTGCTGAACATG
>JBNJFW010000120.1:0-4912 GCA_051747165.1 Elusimicrobiota bacterium
TATAGCATTCAGCCCCCCTGAAAAATCAATCAGAGCCTTTTCAAGCAAGGCGAAATTTCTTATTCTCAAAGTCTCAATCATAATTCAGAGCCTCCTACAGGCTGTTCTTTAATACCCTTGCCTTAGTCGATCCCCAGTTCATCTTTTCGGAAAGTATCTCAAAAAAATTCTCTTCCCCCTTAACCAGATAAAGAGGATTGATATTTTTGTCCACCCTGACCTCGCAGGGAAGGCTAAGCTTTTTGCTCTGCTGTCCATCCGCAGTTAGTATAATTTCCCTCCCCGGAGAAACAGGGCATTTAACATTGATAAGAGTATCGGAGGGAACAACAACCGACCTGCTGTTAAGGGAATGAGGATTAAGAGGACTCACAACTATAATATCAAGCTCGGGGCTTAAAACCGGCCCCCCCGCCGCAAGAGAATAAGCAGTAGAACCGGTGGGGGTGGAAATAATAACTCCGTCACCCTTAATATTGCCCATCAGAACTCCGCCCACAAAAACTTCCAGCTCTATTACCCTGGCCCTGTTTCCGTTTTTAATTACTATATCATTAAGAGCAGTAAAACTCTCCTCGCCAGCGCGGGCCTCCAGAAGCATTCTTTCCTGGGTAACAAAATCATCGGCAAAAAGCTTCCGGGCAAAAGCCTGAGGGCTTTTTACCCTTGAACCCAAAAAACCCAGAGTGCCCACATTTATATATCCCACCGGCTTCTTCCAGGGTGAGGCATAGCGTGAAGTTCTCAAAAGCGTGCCGTCTCCGCCTACCGCCACCACAACATCCGTGGAAGAGTTAATCTTCTCTTTTAAAATCTTTCCACCCAGTTCTTCTATCTCTTTCTCAAACTCGGAAAGAGCCCTCAAAGCCCTTTCCTTATTTGAGTTATAAAATACTGAAAAAACCTCAGCCATTAAAGCCTGCTGTCGACAGTATCATTTGTATTTTCTTCATAAAAATTTCCCCTGTAATTCGGCCGGGAATAAGCACTCAGCATTAAAGCGATATGGTTTTCCCGGAAAGTATTCGCGTAAATATCCGCCCTGGAATTGCCTTCATTTCTTATTCCATAGCGGTTGGCGTAAAACTCATTATTATTTATTACCGGGGCACTGTTTCCGGAAACTATAATCCCCGGACCGTTTTCTCTAAAAACATTTTCACTTATCCTCCCTGCGGAATCATCCGTGAGAGTTATTCCGCCGCCATTTTTAATAAACATATTGTTCGTAAAAACACCGGCCGAACTGTCGGCTGAAATAGACCCGTTCAAATTCCCCCGGAAATAATTATTATCAATATGGGGAGAAGCCTCCTGCCACACTCCCACCCCGCTCCCGTTTGCCGCTATTGTGCTGCTCTCAATTCTTGCCGAGCTTTCATGGCCGAAGGCCGCACCTATATCATTTCCCGAAATATCACACCCTACGACACTACCACTGCTGTATCCCTCAAAAAAAACCCCGGCCGCCCCACTGTTTTTTATCCGTGTTTTCTCAATTCTCATCTGAACCGCATCCGAAGCTCCGATTCCATACTTATTACCCTTAACAAAAGAATCTTTTACTAAAACTCCAGACCTGTCCCAGCCTCCTATAGCCCCCGCAATACAGCTGTCAATTCTTATATTTTTGATTTCAGGAGCCCGGCTGTCATAAAGCCTCACCCCTATATAGCCCCCGAATATATTCACATTAGTTAAACTGGAAGTAGACTTGGAGCCTATAAAATTAAAACCCCCGGCTCTTTCAGGCATATCTGCGGGCGCTCTCAGCACAACAGGCTCCTGGGGCGTTCCCTTTGCGACTATATCCCCGGAAGCTATAATTTCAACTCTATCGGAGCTGAAAACGTCATAAACCCGGCCCTCGACTCTTCTCAAATGCTGGGTCTGGTTTTTTATTTCCCCTTTTGAATAAAATATTCTGGTTCCGGGAAGAATAGTGAGAGTAACCCCTCTTTGAACATAAACATCGCCCTCCAGCAGAACACGGCCGTTCCAGTAAGTATCCTCGCTTATAGTTCCGGAGACCCTCTCCCCCCCGGCACAGCCGGACTGCATAACAGCTGCCCCCACAGCCAGTAAAAAGAACCCAAGTGCTTTACTCATGGTTTTAATATATCATACTGCCCTGCTCTTTTCAATATTCGCGCTTAAAAAAATCCAGTCTGCTGATGCCGTACTTACGCGAATCTTTTAAAAGCGCTCCCCGGACATCTCTAATCTTTTCCCGGCAGTGATGCTGAATTACAAGCAAATTCCCCCTTCTTAAAATATCTTTTTCTACACAGCGGGCAAGAATATCCGAAGACAAATTATCCCTGTAGGGAGGCCCGGCAAAAACTATACCCGCTTTTTCTTTTAAATCAAACTTAAAAAAATCCAAGCAGACAACCCTGCACCTGTCTTCCGCGCCTAAAAGAGAAATGTTTTCTTTTATTATTCGGGCATGTTCATGGTTTTTTTCCACAAACCAAACCTTCCCGGCGCCTCTGGATAAAGCCTCCAGTCCCGCGCTTCCCGTGCCGGCAAACAAATCCAGAAAAAAACACCCTTGAACTTTGGAGCCTAAAATGGAAAAAAGCGCTTCCTTTATCATCCCGGAAATAGGCCTCAAAGCCTTCTGCGGAGGAGACTTAAGCTTTCGCTTCTTATAAACTCCGGCCGAAATTCTCAAACTCAAGCCGCTATCCCAGAACAGTTAAAAAAACTTCTCTTTTTCTGGGCCCCGTATCAAAATCAATTACCACAATTTGCTGCCATGTACCTATAATAAGCCTCCCCCCGGATACAGGAACAACCTCACTGGGCCCCACCAGAGAAGCTCTTACATGAGAGAAACCGTTATCGTCATTCCATGTTTTCTTGTGGTGATAAGTCTTATTTGAAGGAGCAAACCTCTCCATAGCCTCCTTAAAATCCTTTACCAGATTCGGTTCAAACTCTATGGCGCTTACAGCTCCGGTTGAACCCCGGACAAAAACTGAAACAGCTCCATCGGACACCCCGCTTTCCCGGACAAAAGCCTCAATTTCTCCGGTAATATCAACCATATCATTATACCCTTTCGTGGAAAGAACAATTTTTTTTGTTTTATTCATAATGCTTTTTTAATAATTTCCTCAAATACCTGCTACTCTCTATAAGATAGGCTCTGTTCTCACAAAACACCTCCAAGGTAATAGTTTTGTTATAACCGTAACGGGAAAAAATTTCTATAACATTCTCCCAATCGATATTTCCCGCTCCCAGGGGAAGATGCTCATCCCGGTCTCCGAAATTATCCGAAAAGTGAGCATGAACTATTCTGTCCCCGAACCGGCTGAAAAACTCCTCGGTAAGATTTCTGTTGCTATGAACATTGCAGTGCCCCACATCTATATGGACCCCCACATCATCCATGCCCTCCAGGAGAACTTCAAACATTTCAGGAGTGTTAAAAGGCTTCATACCGCTTTCCAGCATAAGAGTCATGCCCCTGCTGCGGCACATACCATTCAGGCGGGATATAAACTTTCTGTTTTCGCGTACAACCTCTTTGACATCCATCAAAGAAGCAAAATCAGAAGGATGGACATTCATCAACTTCACACCTATATAGCTAAAAAAGTCAACATACCTCTCAAACTCGTCCATGCTGGCTTCCCTCACCGATTCGAGAGGAAATATCACCGGAAGAAAAGGACTTGTATGGCCTATAATCTCTATGCCGGTTTCCTCGATGACACTTTTAACCTTTTCAGGATTAAGGTCTTTGAAAAGCGGCTCCAGGGTCAAATCAACAAAATCAAACCCCTCCCAGGCAATAAGTTCGATTTCCTCGCATATAGAATTCCTAAAATTATTTACAACGCCTATTTTCATGACACCCCTTTATTATTTCAGTAATTATATAAATAATGCCCCTGAAAATCAATTCACCGCAGGCCGAATTTGAACTATTGCTCTTAATCTGATATCCTAACCTTAAAGAAATTTTAGCAGTAAACTTTAATTGTAATCATTATAAAATAAAACTCGATGTTCCAGAGCGAATCACCTTTAAAAAACGGCAGACTCAAAATTATACCTCTGCAGTCCTCCAGCAAAGGAAACTCCATATACGTGGAAAGCGGCAAAACAGCTATCCTCTTTGACGCCGGAATAAGCGCCTCCAAAATCACAAAGCGCCTTTCCCGGCGGGGAATTAACCCCGCCAAAATCAAAGCTCTCTTTCTTTCCCATGAACACTCCGATCATATAATCGGAGCCGGGCCTGTTCACAGAAAATACGGCTTTCCGCTCTACGCCACCCGCGCCGCTTACCGGGCCTCGGAAAAAAAGCTAAAAAGCATTGACCGTATTCACTTTATCCGCCCCACCGTCCCCATACACATAGATGAGCTGACCATACATCCTATAAGAACTCCTCACGACTGTTGCGAAGGAGTATGTTTTGTAATACAAACACAAACCCGCCTTTTCGGAATACTCACAGATATAGGCAAACCCGACAATACCATAGCCCGCGCCCTCTCAAAACTGGACGCGGCCATATTTGAAAGCAACTACGACAGAAAAATGCTATTCAGCGGCAACTACCCCTCCTTTCTTAAAAAAAGAATAAGTTCCGGAAACGGACACCTCTCCAACGCACAGGCCTCCCAAATGATTGCCCGCCACGGAAAAAAACTTAAATGGGTATGCCTTGCCCACATATCACCTGAAAACAACAGCCCCGAACTCGCCTACAAATCCGCCCTTTCCGCCTCAAAAGGCAAGACAAAAATAATAACGGCAAAGCGCAGTTCCTGCACCGATATTTTATACATATAAAAACCCGGGCTCTTCACTTTTTTTTAATTTTTTGCTAAATTCCACTAGGGCAATTTATTTCAAGCCTTTCTAACTGCAACACTAAATCAAAGTTTAG
>JBNJFW010000121.1:0-4887 GCA_051747165.1 Elusimicrobiota bacterium
TTGAACAAATATAAATGCGATTTTTATGGCATATGTATTACCACAAATGAAGAGATGTTAAATTCATAATCATATGGAAAACCCAATTTTTATTGTAGGTATGCCAAGATCGGGCACATCGTTATTAAGCTATATACTAAGTTCTCACAGTAAAATAATAATTGCACCGGAGACACATTTTATAACGAAATTTTATAGCAAATTTAAAAAGGACATACAGTTTGTTAATAAAACAATTTTAATTAAAAGAATAAAAAAATATTTTAATAGCAATGAAATAAGCGATTTAGGGTTTACTGAATTTGAGAAAGATTTTGTATTACGAAGAGTTATAGAAAAAAAACTTTCCGGCAAAGATTTTTTCAAATTAATACTTAGAAATTATGCAAAAAAACAAAATAAAAATGAAGCTATTTGGGGAGAGAAAACTCCTGCTCATCTTATTTATATCGAAACCATTAATGAGTGGTTTCCGTGTGCGTCTTTTATACATGTTGTAAGAGATCCTAGGGATGTAAGTTTATCTCTGCAAAGGGTCCCCTGGGACAATGATAATGTTTATAAGCATGCTAAAAGGTGGATGAAATACTTAAGACTGGTGGAAAAATACAAAAAAAATAAAAATATTCATATAAAGGAAATCAAGTATGAGAACTTACTTTTAGAAACTGAAAAGATTGTAAAGGGGATATGTAATCATGTAAATCTTGCTTTTGATAAGCATATGCTTCAATATTATAAAAAATTTAATTCCAGTATCGAATTAAGGCGAAAACCCTGGAAAAAAAAGAACAGGTGTCCGATAGACAAAAATAATTATAATAAATGGATAGATGAAATGTCGTTGCATAAAGTAAAAATAATCGAAACTGTTGCTGGGCAAGAGATGAAAAATAGAGGATATAAATTAAGCAGCGAAGTTGTCAATCAGCCCAAATTGAAAACCAGCATTGAAACAATAAAAGCCAATTTTTTATTAAAGTATTACCAAATGAAGGAAATCGGAAGAAAGATAAAGGAATTTAAATTAAGGCAAATAAAATAAAACTTAGTGCTTTGGTCAATTTTTTTAATGATGCAAGTAAATGTAAAAGAAAGAACAGAAATAGAAGGGATAAAGACAAGTAATGGAAAATCCTTGTAAAATAATATTTTTTGGTGATTCAATTACTAAGGGATACACCCCGAGGTTTGAGAAAAAATTTAAGGAAGAATATCCTGAAGTTAAATCTATTATAATTAATGCGGGAGTTTCCGGAGAGACAACCGGTGACGGCCTTAAGCGTATGGTAAGACTTATTGATGAGAAACCCGATGTAGTTGTTATAGGATTCGGTATGAACGATTGGCGAAAGGGGATAAAGCGGGCTGAATATAAAAGAAATCTTATTACAATGCTTTCGGAATTTGAAAAAAACCGAGCCCGTGTAATAATAACTACAGTATCCCCTTCTTATAACTTCCAAATGCGAAGGTATAACTGCGAAGTTGATTCGTACAGCCAGGCAGTAAGAGAAATAGCTTATGAAAAACGGATTAAAATAGCGGATGTTAACGCTCTCTGGAAGAGGGAGTTAAAAAGACCAAAAAAAGGACTTAAAGACGATCTGCATCCTAATGAGATTGGGTATGAAATAATATGTAAAGCGCTAATGTGGGTGGTCCCAAGAAAAAATACCACTGTTTTGTGGCAGTATAACGGCCGGGAAGCAAAATGCAACTACCGATGCCCCTATTGCTATTATATTGGCTTACATTCTCCCAGTGATAAGAGCTTTGGCATGATAGATGAATGGCATAATAGTTTAAAAAATTCTTTTGGAAAACAACATTTAATAGTTTATTTAGGTTTCGGTGAGCCGACTCTGGGTAAGCAGTTTCCGGAAATTATTAAGATGTTTGAATCGGAAAAAAATTGGGAACTCCGGATTATAAGCAATCTGGATACGAAACCGGCGAAGGATGCGGCATGTTCTAAGTTAGCGCAGGAAAAGCGGCTTCATGTTGTAGGCACGTTTCATCCATGTATGATAAGCAGGGAAAAGTATCTGGAACTTTTAAAATATTTTCGGGGAAAAGGAATTGAAGTGCCGACCGTTTATGTTGCATATCCGCCTTACTTAAAACACTTTTCGGAAGATGTAGAATTTTTTCGCAAGCATAAATTTTTGGTTCATGTAAGAAGAATGCAGGGAATTTATAAAAGTAAAAGGTATCCATATGCTTACACCGAGAGTGAAACAAGAGAATTTGTGAAGTATATGGACAATGGAATGTTGAAATATATGCATTCCGGTATGTCGCATAAAGGTAAATTAACCTATGCCGGATTGCATTTTTTTATAATGGACAATGTTGGTAATATAGGATATGATAGTGACTTATTTAAGCCCTACACTAAGTATAGGTGCATTTTTGGCAATATACACCAGGGAAATTTCCGTCCGTTGCTATTACCAGGACCCTATCCGGGTACCTGTGAGGGAACAGATGACGGAGTGGCTAATATTATAGAACATGGTTATAAAGAGCTGGAAGACAACCATGTAGAATCTTTTGCCCGCCAGGGTGGTGTTTATAAAGATTCAGACGGCAACGTAATTTATGAGAATGAGTTTAAAAATTTTGATGACCCTAAAATACGAGCTAAATATAATTTTCCGCCCCGTAATTTAAATGAGGGGATTGCAATTCTTAAACAAAAGAGTTTATGCGGTGCAAAGCGGCAGGTTCAAAGCTCGCTGTTGCCTTCGGCAAAAAATAAATTGAGAAAGCATCCGAAAATAAAGAGGTTTATGAAGAAAATATTGAGGAAAACTTAGTAAAATGATAACAGCAGGTGATATTCCTTTTTATGTTAAAGATAGAATGCGCTACGGGAACATATATAATATTTTGTTCTGGTATAAAAAGCATAAAAGATGGGGCTGGCTGAAGGGTCATAATTTCGGCGATTACTTATCTTTGGTTATAGTAGGTGAGATTGCCAGAAAAGAGGGTTTAAATAACCCCTGCATTAAGAAGAGTTCAATTAAATTGCTTTCTGTGGGATCAATTATGCATTATGCTCGAAATGGCGATCTTATTTGGGGAACAGGAGTAAACGGTAAGATTGCAGATTCTGAACATAAGTTCGATAATTTGGATGTGAGAATGGTAAGGGGACCATTAACCAGAGACTATCTTAGAGAGAAAGGTATTCAAGTGCCGGAAGTTTTCGGAGATCCGGCATTGCTTCTCCCGAAGTTGTTTCCGGAATTTTCCTGGAGGCCGGAAACAGGGAAAATTATTGCTATTCCGAATTTGAATGAGATTGAAATATGCCGGGAAAGAGTACCAAAAGAGATACGGTTAATAAGCCCTATGCGGTACTGGAAAAAAGTTATAAAAGAAATATTAACCAGTGAACTTGTTTTAACTTCTTCTCTTCACGGGTTAATTGCAGCCGAGGTGTTCAATGTTCCGGTTCGGTTTGTGATGCCTGTAGGCGGTGAAACCCTGTTTAAATATAAAGATTATTTTTTAGGAACTGGTAGGGATATTAACAGGCAGCCATCCACATTTAAGGAAAAAATTAATGAAAACAGCGGTATTGCCATGCCTGGCCCTGTTTTTGATGAGGAGAAAATAATGTCAACATTTCCCCGGGACATATTTAAATGAAAAAAATGAATGTTCTTTTGTGCGGAGAATTATACAAAACAAATCAATATATAGAGCAGTTAGCTAAGGCATATCAAAAAAAAGGAATAAATACAATCCTGGGAATTGATAATTTTCTTTTTTCCAATTTTTTACCTGATTTTGTGCATATTCAATGGCCTGAGGCTATTTACCGCTGGGAAAATCGTCTTCCGCAAAATAATACCAGTCTGAACTTATTAGACCGGCGCCTTTCTTTTTACTCCGAATCCGGAGTTCCGATTGTTTATACTGCTCATAATATTGTTCCTCATGAAAAGTTTTCTGATTTTGATAAATCGGCTTATGAAAAAATTTTGTATAACGCGGATATTGTTGTGCATCATGGTTCCTCCTCGGTCTCATTATTGAAAAAAACTTATCCAAAATGTAAAGATGCAAATCATATTATCTGCCCCCACGGGCCTTATCCCTATGCAGAGAAAGATCCTCGCATAGCGCGCAATGCATATAAATTGCCAGGAAAAAAATATGTTTTACTTAATTTCGGTATTCAGCGCCCTTCTAAAGGTCTTAAATTTATCAATAAAGTAATTAAAAAATATGCCGGCAATGAATATTATCTATTTACCATAGGCCCCCTAAAAACTTACAAAGGAAGAAAAAAGATTATACGTAAATTTAATGATATGATATTAATTCCTAATCTTTTTAAAATAAGTACAGTCTTATCAAAAACCAAAAAAACTGTTTTACGAAAGGTGTCAAATGATGAAATACCCAGCATTGTGGCTGCTTCCGATATCTTTTTTTTGGGACATAATAAGGGCTTAAATTCAGGGCTTTTAGCTTTAGCGGCAACTTACGAAAAGCCGGTAGTTTTTCCGGACATAGGCAATTTTGAACATCAGATGAGTGGTTGGCCTTTGTACGAAACATATCAAGCTGGTGATGTCAAATCTGCGGTAAAGGCGCTTGAAACCATGCTTTCACGTATATCTCAATATTCACCCGGTACAGTAAAAGTGGACAATAAAAAGTGGTTGGAATGTAATTCATGGGATATACATGTTAAGGGAATTATGGAAGCATTGCAGAAAATGAATCAAAAGAAATAAAAGAATATTTTGATAATACAAGATAAAAACAAAATAAAGTTTTCCGTTGTTATCCCCACCTGCGACAGGCCCATGCTGGTAGAGGAATCTTTAAATAGCGTTCTTAAGCAGAGCCATCAGCCCCATG
>JBNJFW010000122.1:0-4740 GCA_051747165.1 Elusimicrobiota bacterium
AGTTTCCTGCTCAACCTTCTTCAAGGCCTCATAATAATCATTTAATGCAAAAACCGTTTCGAGTCAAAACCGCGCTTCTACAACACCATGGTCACCATTATTCTTGCCGCTCTTCCGTTTTCGTTTTCAAACTTGAAAACTGTTACTACAGTCTTCTAATTTTTGAGAAAAAATTTTATATCCCGCATCGGGTGAATAACCGATGCCGGGACTTAGCAATAAATCAGTATCTTTTCTAAACTCCGGATCGGCTATTTTTTCTTTAAGGTTATTGAGATAATCCCTTTTAGAGACCGATACCTTTTGAAAATTCATATATTCTTTAAAACAATTCACAACATTTTTTATTTTAATCTTTCCGTATTTTATTCCGTACCAAAGGTCAAAGAGATCCCTTCCTTTCCTTCGCTGGTAGAGAGCTCTCATTTTTGTCCCTAAGAGTTCTTCAAGTGAATAGGTCGAAACTTTGCACTTTCCCAGGAACCACCTGCAGTCGACTGAAAAATCTTCTCGCCTCTGACCCAGAGCTGCAAAATGTTCCCGGGTATTTATTTCAATTTTAAACTTTAACGGAACTACAGGTGGTATTTCCGATTGGGTCCTGTAGTAAAAAGTTACTTTCCCTTTGGATTGTTTCCAGTTTGACTTTCCCAGCAAGGGATCGCATATCCTCCTTATCTCCCCCATTACATTTCCGATAGGACAGGCCTCTTTTTGTACCAGGTCTATATCTTCGGAATATCTAACGGGATTTTTATAATACAGTTTATAAAGCGCCGTGCCACCCCGAAAAAGCAGGTTTTTCGCTATGATTTAACTGGAAAACAACTCCACCAACAACCTGCTTAAAATTAGGTCCTGTTCCACTTGGGAATCCAATTTCCAGGGATGGTTGTCCCTCCATTGGGTAATATAGGCTCTGGAAATCATATCAAATCGGGCTCGACATCCCTGTTAACTAATACTTTCCACTTTTTGTCCATCCTCAGGCTTTTTCTTTTTTTGTCGGGAACTAAATATACCGGATAAGCCTCTTTTTTCCTGAACCACCTGTTTAATATATTTGCCGACTTCTCAAATCCCGCTTTTCCAAAGAGATAACCTAACCTCTGGACATAAATAGCTTTATCGTAATAATCGGCAAGCTCCAGGAGCTTTTTACTGTCAACTTCCGAATGAAGCTCCAGCAGAATGGTAACCACATTATTTATGCCCCCTGCCTGAGAGATGTAACGAACAAGGTCAAAACAGGTAAGTTCCGGGGATGATATTTTTACTTCGCCGGTTTCGGTTTTTTTGCTTTGAATATATTTCTCAGGTTCCATTTTATTTTTCGCCACAAAATTAATTTTCAAGTTTTCCACCTGAACATCTTTTATCGGCCTTCTTGAAACCACCTGAAAAACTTGCGGTTGCTGATGCGATGCTCCGTAAACCGCAGCAGCGCTTACAAGACCCACATAGTAATCGGTACCCATGTAACCCATGAAATCATCAATAAACCAGAAAGGAGGTAAAATACCGGAACTTCTGTACTCGGGCGGAACTATAACATAGAATCCGCTCTTGACCCTTGCAATCCTGCCCCTCCTCACATACCGGGAAATATTCATGTTTATACCGGCCCGGGAAACAGAAAGATTTTTTTGAAGATCTTCCCGGGTGAAAGTATAAATACCCTTAGACTGCAGTTGTTCTAAATATTTTTTCATAACTTGTAATTTTACTCGTTTTTATACATTTTTGTATAATTTTGCATATTATCACAAGTATTATAATACACTTTTATATTTTTTACAAAGGGGGGGAAAGGTTAACTTGTGGGAATAGGAAGGGACATCGTAACCCCACTGCGGGGAAGTAAAGGTTAGCAAGGATGTTATGCATGGAGCAAGTCAAACGGAAACCACTATTTTTTTTATCCACTGGCAATATTACTCTCCACCCCGCATCAAAACTTAAAATTTATAAATTTCTTCAATAAGGGCGAGGTTTTAATAAAGAAATCCATCTCGAAAAAGTCAATTCTTCCTGACCCCTTTTTAACATCAAAAAGACCGAAGTTCACCGCAGGCATGATGAACCTTACATGGTAACCCCTCATAAGATTTTCCCGGTTGCTGAAAACCTCTGTGCCTGTATCCAATTTCTCATCCAGACGCAGTCCGTTAAATATTACGGTTTCCGCAAAATCCCCCGCAGCCGTCCATTTCCGGCAATGGTCTCTTGCCATAAACAGGGAGAAATTTACCGTGTTCTGAATATCCGGCAGCTCCGGTCCGTAATGAGTGTCGGATATCTTTAACGATAGCATTCTTGCCAATGCCATCATTGACAGAGTTGTACACTATTCAACTGTCATTAAGATAAAGGGACCAAGCTACAGAAAAAAGAATCTGAAAAAGGAAGGTATTTTATTTAGGAAAAATCGCTATAAGGAGGGCTTTTAATTTGGGAAGTAACACTTAGTTACCAGCACTCTCAATTGACTTTTATACTTTCTAAAATCTGATAAACGCTTTTTTTTACGCAATCTGCATTATGCTCTATGCGTAATAATCCACTTTTTAAATATTACATCTATAATAGAATAAACTTCATCAGTCTTATCAACTAAATCTTTTTTCAATAAACTTTTTACTGTTCTTTGAACAGAAGACGCTGAACCTAAATCATATTTTTTTAAAAAATCAGTTGAAAATATCTGTTCCCGCCTATTTTCTTCAGCAAGAGCTATTAATACCTGTTTCTGTTTTACAGACAACAAATCCCAGGTAGCCGTAAATGCAGATGATTCCCGCTCAAGTAAATTTTGTAAACTCTCGCTAAACTCTTTTTCTGTTACCTCGTTTTTATCTATTGTGTTTTCCCAGACTATATGACATATATATTGAATATAATATGGATGGGATTCACACACGGTTAAAATATTATTTATTACATTATCCGGGATTTTCTTTCCGTTTTTCCTAAATTTATCCTTTATAAATATTTCTAGTTCCTCATTTTGAATTTTTTTAAGAGGAAACGGTTTTACGCTTCTATAAAAAGGCCGGTTTGGATTATTAAAAGCCTCATAAATTAAGTGTTTTTTACTTCCCATAAAAATATAAGATATTTGTTCATGAGACTGGAATTTTGACCGCATCTGCTTTTCTAGTCTATCCGTTTTGAGTTGGGTTATCTGCTGAAACTCATCAAAACAGACAACAGCCTGCTTACCTTCTTTATTTATATATCTATATAAACTATCTAACACGTCTTCTATTACTGGAAGAGTCTCTTCTTTCTTAAAATCTACACTAAAAGTGCTTTGACCGGTAGGGTCTGTTGAAACTGTTGGACGAATTTGCTTGAAAACACCCGCAAGATCTTTTATTTTTCTCACTAACCCTTTTGTAATTATATTAGAAACAGATCTTGCGTATATTTTCACAAAATCTTCTTCTGTTAACACTGGATATAAATCTACGTAAAGAGTTATTATACGCTTAGAATCCAATTCTTCATAAATACGTTTGATAAGTGAAGTTTTCCCAAATCTTCTTTGAGAAAAAATCAAAACATTTTGTGAATTTTCTATATCCCGGGTTAATTCATTTATTTCATCTGTTCTGTTACAAAAATTTTCTTTTGCAACTTCCTTCCCATAAACAAAGGGATTTTTCATTTTTTTCCTCCATTACGCATATTGCGTTACGCACTATGTGTAATATATATTAACTCTTTACCTTTGTCAAATTCTATTTTATTTATACTCTGGAAATAGGAAAAGACATCGTAAACCCCCTGGCAAGAAATACAGATTTATACACTTGTTAAACATGGAAAAAGGCCACGGAAAAGCTATTCATTTATTATGCAACGTTTCTGACTATTTCGTTCCGGAAAAGCCGGGGATATAATAGAAAGTTGTGTATGAGTTGATTTGACGGACAGAGAAAAGCGGCGTATACTCCTAATAGTTGTTGAAAGAAAAAAAGGAGGTATACGCCATGAATAATGGTAGCAAAGAACGTCAGGATTGTCTAAGTAAAGGAATTTCGTATAGGGTTTTCCCCGGAATTCAAGAAGAATTCTATTCATAAACTACAAAATCCCGGAAAAAACAACAAATGTCAATCAAATTTTATTGTGTTTTTTTAAATAGACAGTCCTGTACTTTTACCGGCACAGTAATGACAGTTTCCTCAGGCAATAAATGCGGCAAGTGCTAATATTTAAGGAGGGCATCGCTGACAACAATCCGCCTGGTAATCAAGTTCTGCCCGGATAAGTTCTGAAAAATACTTTTCAGAATGTTTTTTCTCTTTTTCTTTTTGGCCTGTTTTTTGTCGGCATACTGTATGCGTTTCAACTGTTCTTACCACTCTTACCTTTCTATCGAAAGTCCACCATGACACGAAACCTTCTAAATCCCACATTTTTATTTCTTCGTTTTTTGATTTTTTTCTTTCAGGCTCACGGTTCTCAAACATTATTCTTTTGTTATTGAATCTGCGTTATAAAAAATATTTCAAAAAGGAAACCACATAACAAATCAATCCAGCTGACCCTTTTCCGCCGTTAAAACGGCGGAAAAAGGCAGCTGCGTAATTTTTTTATTTTTCCCAGAAATCTAATTTTCTCATCCGGTGATTGAATATTCAATATACTTCATAACATCTTTCATTAAAAACCACAATTACTTTTTCTCCGACAGAAAAATATTTTGCCAGTTTAGATTTATCCCTGAGGAGT
>JBNJFW010000123.1:0-4720 GCA_051747165.1 Elusimicrobiota bacterium
CCCATAAGAAAGGGGACAAAAAGCAACATAAGCAATTTTATATTTTTATTCATATTCCATTTCCTCTACATCTTCCATCGGGGGAGAATCCTCTTCTCTTCCCAGCCTTTGCAAAAATCTTCTGAGCTGTGCGTCATCGGGATCAATTTCAAGCGATTTTTCCCACGCCTCGGCAGCTCTTTCCTCGTTTCCCATGGCGTAAAAAGCCGAGCCTATACGCTTGTAGGCTTCGGCATTATCAGGTTCTATTACCAGAACATCCTGGGCAAGCTCTATTGAGCGCGAATATTCTGCCTCATAAAAATTCTGCAGGGACCTGTGAAGCTTATACTCGGCAAGGGTCATTCCGGAAGCCACTCTTATCCTGGGCTGCTCTATGCCCTCTATCATGGCGACAAGCCCCAGAAGCCTTTCAGCCTCCCGGTCGGAAGGGTCAAGCGCAAGTATGTGGTTAAGAGCCAAAACCAGAAGCTCCGTATTATCGTTCTCTATATACTCTTTAAGAGCTCTTATCAGCAACCTCGCTTCCTTAGTATCTTCATCCCTGGCCGGGATAATCTGGGATATCCTGTTCATAATATTCATTCCCCGGGCAATCTCCTTGTTTCGGGGAGCCAGGCCGTATGCCTTTTCGTAATTTCTGGCTGCTTCCTTGAAAAGCCCCGCTCTGAAAGCAGCAGAAGCCTCCCCGGCGTATTCCCGCGCTTTTCTCAATTTAAGTTTCTCAACAGATTCCCCGAACTTAACTGTTGCCGACACCCTGTGCGACCCCCCCAGATCATGCGCAGCATAGGCATAATCAAGTCCGTAATCCTCATATATAGCTCCGAAACCTATATTTATTTCCTCGCTGTCTATACCAAACCTCAAATCAAGAAAATCCGTAGCTTTATACTCCATCCCTGCAAAAAGAGGCATGCCCATGGACCAGCCGTGAATTGAAGTAGCCGCATCCAAGGCCAGAGTCAGCCTGTCCCTGAGAAAAGTATAGCTTGCTCCCATCCGGAGGTTCATGGGGAGGGTGCTTTCACTCTTGTCTCCGAACTGGACAGCAAAGAGATTATGAATATTCATTCCCAGCCTCATATCTTCCATCGGAGAATAAAGGACACCCAGGTCCATAGTGTAATTGCCGCTTGTATGATGATCCAGGGTGTGAGTCATTCTTTTAAAACCTCCCCCCACTGACAGGTTGTCAAGAACTCTCTGCCCGTATGAAACACCGTAGGCGCTTTGGGCATCTTCAAAAGTCCGTGTTCTTCTGTTGTTATTATCCCTCCCCTCCAATCCCCCCAGAAAAAGCCTGGTACCGGTGAAACCGAATGTGCCTCCCCGGTCCGTGGGCTGCACATAACTGACAAAATCATAAACCGTGCCTGCCCATAAAACGGTGTGGAGAGCGGTAAGCTCCGTGCGGGACAAGCCGCTGAGCCCGGCCGGATTCCAGTAGGCGGCGGAAGCATCATCGGCAACTGAAACAAAAGCTTTCCCCATACCCAGAGATCTGGCTCCCGCCCCCCAGGATAAAAAAGCCCCCGGCATTCCTCCCCGGCCCGCGGAAAGGATTCCCACTCCCACCCACGCCGCAGCGGCCGCATAAGATGCCGCAAAAAAAGCAATTAAAATTTTCCTTTTTTTCTTTTTCATTTTCTAATAAAAAACAGCCGCCCCGCCTGATAAAGGCGAAGCGGCTGCTTATTTTAAACTTACAGCAAAACTGCTTCCCGCCGGCAGACCAGCCCTCCGGACTACCCGGAGCTGTGACTTTGCGTTCCGCCGGTCACCCGGCGGTTGCCCTTATCAGCAGGCTTTATTCATATCAATAGGGGAACTACTTGTCCCCACTAAATTAATAACACGAATATCACTTCCTGTCAAGTCAATTATTTTTGATTTTTATCTTATTTCCTCCTCTACTTTTTCCAGCCAGTAACTTACTCTCTTGTAATTGGAGTTTAAGGCCTTAACTTTGTGAAATTCAACCCATGCGTCCTCAAAATTCTCATCGGAGTAAAAAGCCCGCGCCCGGCGGTATATCCTTTCTACAAGAGGCGGCCTGCCGAATTTAAAGCTTAAATCCAGCCTGTGTGTATCGCCCAGCTTTCCGTATGGAGCGTAAGCGTAATTAACAGATGTCCCCCTTATATTCCATCCTGCCCCCATGCGGAATGTTTCATCCGCATCTGCAAAACCATCCCAACCACCTCGGAAATAAAAAGTGTCCCACAAGCTTAACTCCACTCCGGAACCGAATTTTAACTCGCCGTCAACATATGAAATATCCCCGGCTAAAAAAGTAAAATAATTAAGTTTTAAAGCAGCTCCGAAAAAAAACGAGGTGGGAAGAGAGGGAGATTCATCTATAAAGTTTCCGCTTACTCCCAGGTTTTTACACCCCGCGCCCAGGGAAAGGCCCGGATAGACCTCGGCAAGTAATCCTCCGTCAACAGCCGAGGCAAAAGCGTTTTCTTCTTCCATCTGTTCATAAATTAACTTTAAACTAAGCCCCCCCGCCAAAACAGGATTAAATTTTTTGGCCTGCGTATAGGATAAAGAATAACTGCCGGCGGAAAGGCCGCCGGTATTAATACCATCCCAGTCATATCCCTCTATTTCGCCGTATGAAAGCATGGTGATATTTACGGAGCCGGCAGACATTTCATCCATGGGAAAAGTATAACCGGCTCTCTGCTGGTTTATGCCCTCAAAAAACTTATTATGCATAAGGGAGGCCACCGGCCGCTCCACGTAAGCAATACCGGCCGGATTCCACCAGTAAACATCGCTGCCTCCTTTAAGAGCGCTCCCGCAGCCCATACCTATCCGCCTGGCTCCCACCGGAATGTTGAGAAAATCATAGCCGGCGCTTCCCGGCCCTTCCCCCAGCAATGCGTATGAGGGCATAACTGCTGCAGCTGAAATTAAACCTGCCAGCACTGATTTTTCTATAAGCTTTCTCATCTTATCACCATAATCTTGCCGCTCTTTCTGTTTCCCTTGCTTTCAATGAGGTATATATAAACGCCGCTTGCAAGAGGCCTTCCCTTTAAGTTTTCAACCGGGTACCAGTAAGTATTTCCGGCCTGAGCCCCCTCCTGCAAATCATTATCCGAATGTTTAAAAGAGTTGACCAGCCTGCCCGAAGGGGTGTATATCTCGATTTTGCATTCGGAAGGAAGATTGGCAAATGTTATACTCGACCTTGAAGGGTCCCCTTGAAATTCAGGCGGGATTTCCGAGGGTTTATAGGGCACGGGATAGGCGTAAGAATCCTCTGTAGCATAGCTGCGTCCCCCCATAACCGTATAAAGGCTGAAACCCCGCATGGGAGCTGAAATTGCTTTTTTCCCACTGTCCACGCTTGAGGCCAGGGGCCTCCATTTGTAATCTTCTTCGTCAAGATAATAAATCCTGAGAGTTTCCTCGCTTACCGGGGGATAAAAGCCCTCCCCCCCTGACTTTGAACGCACATAGTCCCATGTCCTGCTTTTTCCCGGCTTCTTTTCAGTTTCCACCAGAGATGAATAGTCAATGCTTATGCGGGCGTTTTGTGTAAAAGCCACTTGCTCTTTGAAATTCTTTCCGTCCGTTGAAAACAGGATTTCAAAAGTCAGCTCTTCCAGCGGATACTTGTAAGGATTATCCCAGGACTCTTCTTTCTTTAAAGCACTGTAATAACTTTCCAATGAGGACTTTTGAGGATTTTCAGACGGAATTCCTTCGGTAAAGTCAACCCTTCCCGAAGAGGGAAACTGGTCTTCAGGCACCTCTACAGAAATCATCCCCGAAGGACTTTTTATTACATTCGGTTTCCCTCTTTCCAGGCATGTCCTGAATCTCCATACGAAATCCTCCCCCATACTGTCACCGAAGAGATTAAATATACTGTCTTTTGATATTCTGGCCTCTATAAGTGAATTGCCCGGTAGCGGGGATTCGGGTTCGAAGATAAGAATCCGGTGCTGCCGGTCATAATTTAGAGTTGAATGCCTTATTTCTTCATAAACCTCTTTTCCTGTTGAATCCTCAAGCTTAAAAAGCTCCAGGCTTTTTTCTGCTTCGTTTTCCAGCAAGAACTCATTAAAGACAACTTTTACATAAGTGGAACGGCTTATATTAAAACTACCGTCGGCAGGAGAGTAACCTATAACCCGCGGAGTCTCCATGGCCGCGGTATCAGTCCATATTTTAAATGCGTTTTCCGGTGGAACAGCTTCTATTTCATTTCCGGAGAGGTCCTTAAGGGCTCCCGTTTTTTCCTCCGGTATGGAAAGGAAAAGGGTTCCGTCCTGCCACTGCCAGACGGTGTCGTGAAAACCATAGGGTATGTAAAATTCAACTGATTTTGAATCCTTATCCGGGGTCAGGATATATATATCTTCATTTTCGCCCAGGTTCATACTGCTGGAGGCGGGACCGGTACTGTCCTGGATTACCAGGCAGCTTAAATCATCAAAATTCAGCAGGTCCATGTACTGGCTGAATTTTATTTCAAGCTTTATATCCCCCTCCACTATTTCATATACCGCATCCTCAATATGCGGACTGCCCTCATCCGGGTACCACTTTATATAGTCCGCATTAAGGCTCTTATTAAAAACAGCGGTTGAGTACTCAATGTTCCGGTTGCCGTAGCTGTCAATTACGGCGCCTGAGAGCAGCCTGAGAAAAGGAACTTTTTCTTCCCCGTCTCTTCTTGCTATCCAGTTTCTGTGATTAT
>JBNJFW010000124.1:0-3429 GCA_051747165.1 Elusimicrobiota bacterium
ATCTGTTCTATAAGAGGATCGGGCGGCTGCGGAGCGGCTGCCGTAACAATTATGCTGTCATAGGGAGCATTTTCAGGCCACCCCCTGCTTCCGTCACCTACCTGTATTCTTATATCATTAATTTTAATCTTTTTCAATAATTCGGCGGCTCTTTGAGCAAGCTCCTTTTTTCTTTCCATGCTGTAAACTTGAGCTCCCATATAAGCAAGTATCGCGGCCTGGTAAAGCGAGCCCGTCCCTACTTCCAATACTTTGTCTCCCGGATTAACCTTGGCCAGCTCCGTCATCAATGCAACCATATATGGCTGGGATATAGTCTGGCCACCCCCTATGGGCAATGGAGAATCCTGATAAGCGCTTTCGGAAAAACCATCTGAAACAAATTTATGCCTGGGAACCCTTCGAAAAGCTTCTAAAACTTTTTCATCCTTAATTCCCCGGGCCATAAGCTGACTTTGCACCATTTCATCTCTTTGTTTTTGCTGATTCATGATAAAAAATTACATACTGGTCAAATCTTCTCTTAAAGCATTTTCATTTCCGGAGCCCTGGTATTCGGAAAAAAGCTTTCCCTGCTTAAGCGAATCACTTTTTTCCTCTTTAATATATTTTCTGTACTCATCGGGCAGATAAACTCTGATCACTTCATATTTAAGGGGTATGTCCTTTATGTAATTGTTTCCTTCCTCAGAACAGAACCTCTCTTTTTCAGAATCTACAAGGCTTAAAGCCTTCACATTGTCGTTTTTTCTCAACTCGCCTATAGAATCAAACTCCACAAATTGATTCTGAAGATGCATATCGCTTCTGGATATAACAATTCTGCGGTCCCTGCAGTTTTTATACTTTTTATCCAGCTGTCTTTCTATTACTTCTTTAGGAATCATTTTTCCCACTTCCCCGATTGTATGATAAAAGTTTTCTTCTTCCATAACCTTAAAATAAGGCATTTCCCTTCTTAAAAGAAGCTTTCTCCATTTACTGCCCAGTTCTCCCTTTTCTCCTGAATTTTTGCTCCAGGAGGGAACCCTGTGATGCAGGGCAAAATCAGTGAGACCTTTAAATTTTCCCAGGTTCTCAACAGGATTGCCGAGTTTCATTTGTTTAAAAACATCAGGAATAAGTTTTCCGAAAGACATATCGTAAAGTTCACTTTTATCATACAGATAAACATGGCGAAACATATTAAACCTTGTCTGCAAAAAAGCTCTGAATGAAGGAAGAGCGTTCTTTTTTAAAGTAAGGCCGTTGCGAGTTATTATGCTGCTGTCCAGAAGATTTCTGTAGTTTATTTTTCCGAATTCAAGAGTACCGCAAAAATACTGATCCCTTAAAAGATAATCCATAGCATCGGCAGAATATATTCCCAGAAGAACTTTTGCAAAAACCTGCTCCCACAAATCATAGTTCTTAAAATCATAGGGCATTTTTATAAACTTAACTATCTGCTCGGGACAAATTTCCTGTTCAAAAGGCCCATGGGGAGACCTTTTTATTTCCTTAACTATATCATAAAGTTCATTCTTGATTACTGCGGCCGAAATATCCTCATGAGTTTTTTTATAGTTGGGAAAAGTATAAATGTCATCCAGCAAATGTCCAAACGGGCCGTGCCCCACATCGTGCAGCAAACCTGCCAATCGAAACAATTCCTCTACGTAATTTCTTTCTGGGGGGATGTACTCACCGGGAAAAGCCTGTTTAAACATTGGATAAATATTCCAGGCCATCTCGCCCGCCATCTGCATGGCTCCTATTGAATGCTGAAATCTCAGATGCACCGCATTGGGATAAACCAGCCAGGAAGACTGCAGCTGGAATATCTGTCTCAGTCTCTGCAGCCATTCGGAATTAATAAGATCCCGTTCTGTAGTCTCCCCCTTTTTTTCAGGAATGGTAAAATATATATAATCGTGAATTACATCTCTTATGGCGCTGAGACGGCGTTTCATTTAAATTCCTTTTTTCCCTGCTTTCTCTTTTATTAAAGACTTCCTGTCAGTCTTCTCCCAGGGAAACTTTTCTCTTCCGAAATGGCCGTAACAGGCTGTTTCCCCATATATCGGCTTCCATAAATCAAGCATATCTATTATTCCCTGAGGACTGAGGTCAAAAACCTCTCTTATAATCTCCTCAATCTTAAAATCTTCAATTTTCCCTGTTGACCGGGTGTCAACGGTTATATTCATCGGCTCTTTAACCCCTATGGCATAGGCAATATGAACAGAGCACTCGGAAGCCACGCCCGAAGCCACTATATTTTTTGCAACATAGCGGGCAGCATAAGTCGCCGAGCGATCAACCTTAGTTGGATCTTTTCCGGAAAAAGCCCCGCCTCCGTGCAGGGCCATCCCCCCGTAAGTATCAACAATAATTTTACGCCCCGTCATTCCGGTATCGGATTGAGGACCTCCGGACACGAACTTGCCGGTGGGATTTATAAGATACCTTGTGTTTTCACTTAAAAACCCGGCGGGAACAACAGGCTTTATAACTTTTTCTACTATTTCTTCCTTAAAATCATCCCTTATATTATTTCCCGAAGAATCCAGCACGTCCTCGCTATGCTGGGTGGAAACCACAACCGTGTCTGCATATGCAGGCACTCCGTCTTCATAAGTCATGGTAATCTGGGATTTACCATCAGGCCTCAGATACTTTACAATATCCTTTTTTCTGGCCTCGGCAAGGCGCATTGAAATTTTATGAGCAAGCGAAATCGGAACCGGCATAAGCTCCTCTGTTTCATTGCAGGCAAAGCCGATCATAAGCCCCTGGTCGCCGGCACCTCCGCAGTCCACCCCCTGGGCTATATCAGGGGACTGCTCGTTTACCGAGTTCAGCAAACACAGCGACTTATACTCAAAACCCAAAGCGGGATCTGTATATCCTATATCTCTTACAATATTTCGGACAACACGGGGAAAATCCACATAAGTATCAGTAGTTATCTCTCCGCCTATAAGGACCAGCCCCACGCTCACATAAGTTTCGCAAGCGACACGGCTTCCTCTTTTTTCATTGTTTTTCACCCGGTACGGATGGTATCCCATTTTTCGGTCATACCTGAGAATTTCATCTAAGAGAGCATCGGATATCTGGTCACTTACTTTGTCAGGATGTCCTTCGGTTACCGATTCAGATGTAAATGTAAATTTATCTTTTCTCATATTCAGCTTCCTTTCTTTTTAAGCTTGCTTATTACAGCCCGGCATTCTTCCACTCCTCGGTTTATAATTGAAAGCACCTTTTCCTTACTGAAGGCTTCGGCATATATCCTTACCACCGGCTCCGTACCCGAGGGCCGTACAAGCAGCCAGCAGCCGTCCTTAATGGTAATTCTTATTCCGTCAAGGGATGAACCCACAGGAAACCTCGATTCCAAAACCAGCCGCGAGATTATGGAGATCTTAAATGAGTTGCACAGAG
>JBNJFW010000124.1:3439-4588 GCA_051747165.1 Elusimicrobiota bacterium
CTTAATGGTAATTCTTATTCCGTCAAGAGTATTAACATCAAGGATTTTAAATGGAAAACTCTTACTTTTCACCCTGTTTTTAAGTTCTTTCAGCAAGACCTCCGGAGCCACCGGAAAATCAATAGCTATGTCTTTGCGCAAATAAACACTGTCGGCGTAATTTTCTCTTATCTCATCCCACAAAAGGCCTATCTTTTTACCTCTCCTGTGGCTTAATTCTATAAGCCGGGATGCGGTATAAAGAGCGTCCCTTTCCGGAAGATAATCGCCAAAACCTATACCACCGCTTTCCTCACCGGCAACGAGGACACCCCCTTTAAGCATGTGAGGACATATATTCTTAAATCCTATGGGAACCATTTTACATTCCACCCCGTAACGCCGGGCAATCTTCTTGGCTAAATAAGTTCCGGCAACAGTAACGACTATTTTTCCCCTGCCGCCGTTTTTTAAAAGATCCTCGGCCAAAAGAGCAAGAACTGCCTGCGATGAAAGATATCTTCCTCTCTCATCAATCAGAGCAATCCTGTCTGCATCGCCGTCAAAAGCAAATGCAATGTCCGCTTTATTCTTTCTCACCATCTCCACGAGTGTATGGAGATAATCAAGTTTGGGTTCCGGACTGCGCCCACCGAAAAGAGGGTCGCGAAAGTTATTTACAGGAATAACCTTATGCCCTTTTTCCCGGAGAGCGTTTTCAAAGTAAGGGGAACCCGTACCATACATAAAATCGCATGCCACCTTAAAATCACCCCGGGGCAGCACTTCATTTATTTTTTTCATATAAGAAGGTATCCAGTTATTTTTAACTCCCTTAAAAACCGTTTCTTTTAAATCTGCCTTAAAATCCGGAAGGGAACCTATAATTTCAGCTGAAGTTTTTGCAGAAGCAGAGCCCCCGTATTTTTCTTTTATTTTAAAACCGTTATATTCGGGCTTATTATGACTGGCAGTTATGGCAATTCCCAAAACAGATTTTGTGTTTTTAACTCTATGGGAAACACAGGGAGTGGGAACAGGAGACCCGGACAAGTCAACATTGACTCCCTCGCTCTGAATGATTCCGGCGGCAAACTCGGCATATTCCGGTGACATAAACCTGTTATCGTACCCTATGCATATTTCTTTGCCCCTTTTTTTAACCCATAG
>JBNJFW010000125.1:0-4541 GCA_051747165.1 Elusimicrobiota bacterium
CCTATAACTTTTCCCTTCTCAAGATCGGCAGGAATAAAAACCACAGTTTTAAGCCCTGCCTTTTTACCGTAAGCCGCTACGGAACACGCAAGGTTTCCGGTAGAAGCGCATGCCACAGTATCAAAACCCAGCTCGCGAGCCCTTGATACGGCAACCGTAACAACTCTGTCTTTAAAAGAAAAAGTCGGATTTACCGAATCGTTCTTTATATACAATTCCTTAAGACCGAGTTTTTTCTCCAGGTTAGCCGCTCTTATCAGAGGAGTCATTCCTTCGAATATACTTACAGGCTCGGTAGTATTTACCGGAAGTAACTCCTTGTAGCGCCACAGACTCGCGGGGCCTTTTTCTATTGAACTGCGTGATATTTTTATGTTGTCATAATCATACAGAACCTCCAGCGGGCCGAAACAGTATTCGCACACATAAATGGATTCCGCCGGGTATTTTCTTCCGCACTCTCTGCATTTTAAACTTGAAAATTTCATTTATCTCTTCCTTTTAATTATTATTCTTTTAATAACATTATAAATATAAAATGTTTTATTTATATTAGTAATTAACTTTTGTTTACTTATAATATAAATAAGTAGACTTGTCAAGTATTATCACAGACTGCAATTTTAAGAAGAGTAAAAGAGAGCAGTATGTTTTTTTTGATTAATAAAAGAGATGATTTGGTACCCCCGGAAGGAATCGAACCTTCGCAACCGGCTTAGGAGGCCGATGCTCTATCCGCTGAGCTACGGGGGTAGGATGATAGATTGATTCTATAAAATATGCCTTTTGAATGCAAACTTTTAGTCTTGATTTTATTCTATATTACTGATAAAATAATTTTAAATTATTCCTATTAACACTCTCTAAGCAATTTTGCCAAAGGTGTAATAAAAAGACACTGCACCGACCTTTAAAGAAAAGCAAAACCAGAGAGATATGTCAGGGTGATGAAAAATTAACAGGACTTAATCAGCATGTCAATTTACTTAAGAAAAATCAATAAAAGAAAAAACTTTTTGCTATTAGTTTTAAGCGGCATTCTTATAAAGAGTGCCTGGGACATACTTGTACCTTTACTTCCAACTTATTTATTTAAACATACCGGGTCAGCTTCAACTACAGGCCTCATAATGGGTAGCGGACCCCTGATTACTATTTTCTTTAGACCTTACCTGGGAAAATTAATAAAAAAAAGCGGAGCTAAAAAATTTATACTGCTGGGATTATTAAGTACTCTTACCGGAACCATTCTTTTTTCTTTTTCCACTTTATTTTATTTACTTCTTTTGGCCAGAATGCTGCAGGGTAGCGGTTTAATTTTATTCTTTTTTTCTTCTTTAATTCTTGTAAACCGGATGGTGCCTTCAAGTAGGAGGGGGGAACTGTTCGGATTATATATGATTGTTTTTGTTTTTCCCCTTATATTTTCACCATTGATCGGTTCTTTAATGCAAAGGCAGTTTACTTTTCAAGCAGCTGTTTTTTCCTCTGTTATATTAATTATATTTTCTTTTCTGTTTGCGCTTTTTATAAAAGACCTGAAAAGTCCTCAATCTCCCCTGAAAGTTCATAAGGGCGGCTTTAAAGCTTTTTTTAAACCTGCCCTGGCAGCTCCCCTGGCTCTGGTGTTTTTTATTATTTTTACCGACGCCGGAATTATGAGTTTTCTTCCACTTGTAGCAAAACAATTTAACATTCAAAATTTCGCCCTATATTTTTCATTGTTTGCCCTCTCCTCAATCACCACCAGAATTCTTCTTGGTAAAAAATTTGACCTCATACCCAGAAGATATGCTATAGGAGCAGGGACTCTTCTTGTTATTACCGGGATACTTCTCCTGGCTAATTTTACTCTGAGTTTTTTAATTGCAGCCGGCGTAATTTATGGGATAGGTTTTGGTTTTACCGATTCCAACCTGCTCCCATGCCTGATGGCCAGGGTAAAAGACCAGTCGCAAGAATCCGCAATAATAGCATACAGTATAGCTTTCGATCTGGCCTATCTTATAGCACCACCGCTTCTGGGTTTTCTGGGAGACAGAACGGGTTTTAGAATACTCTACATCTCATGCGCTTTGATTGTATTAATCAGCAGCTCATTTTTCATGTTAAGCGGAGAAAGGAATGCTTACGATTTATTTTAACTTATATTTTTATAAGCTTATACTTTCTTTCGCCCAGTCCGATTTTTTCCGCCATTTCAAACATCGGTTCGGGATTAGTAGCCGGATAGCCCTGGGCAAACTTGTCTTCGCCTTTTTTTGCATTTTCGGCTTTACTGTCCGGATTCGGGGACGCCTGTTTAACCAGCTCATAAGAGGCGCTGTCTATTGAAACCGGGTCGCGTGAAGCCAGTATCCCGATGTCCGGAACCAGGGGAGCGTCAGAAAAAGTATAGCAGTCGCACTCGGGAGTTATGTCTAAAAGAAAATTAAAGTACCATATTTTCTCTTTCTTGGGTTTAATTACCCCGAAAGCGTATTCGGCAAGTTTTTCCTGGGCAAGAGAAAAATCTATATCCCATTTTATTTTCGGAGCCTTTTCAGGACATATCATTATACAGTGCCCGCATCCGGTACATTTGCTTCCTGATATAACGGCTGAATTACCTCTTATCTCAATAGCTCCGGGAGCACACCAGCGCACACAGCGGCCGCAGGCAGTACAAAGCTTCTGTTTTATATAAGGTCTGACAGTAGAATGCAGGGACAGCTTACCTTCCTTTGAAGCCAGGCCCATGGCAATATTTTTAATTGCTCCTCCAAAACCAAACATCTCGTGACCTTTAAAGTGAGATAAAACCACCATTGCTTTAGCCCGGTGGGCTTCGCCGGCAATTTTCACTTTCTCGTAATTAGGAGTATTTATTTGAACTTCTTCATAATTACTTCCGTCTATTCCGTCCGCTATTACCACAGGAGCGCCGGTTGTATAAAGATTAAACCCGTTTCTATGGGCAACTTCAATATGGCTGACTCCTTCCGAGCGGGGGCCACTGTATATTGTGCTGCAATCGGTCATAAAAGGAAGAGCCTCAGCTTTTTTTATTTCATCTACAAAAGGCCTTACAAAGACAGGCCTCAGGTAGGTCGTAAGTCCCGGTTCACCAAAATGAAGTTTAATGGCAACCGTATCTTTTTCATTTAACTCAGCTATAAAATTGATTTTTTTTATCAG
Organism: Elusimicrobiota bacterium; assembly: GCA_051747165.1. Lineage (GTDB taxonomy): Bacteria > CG03 > SLGR01 > SLGR01 > PWQF01 > JBNJFW01. The sequence goes on from JBNJFW010000125.1 coordinate 3,178, forward strand.
CTTTTTTGTTTTTTCTATTAGAGATCCGGAAGGTCCGGATCTTCTTGTCGCAAAATAAACATCGCTCATGATTTATACTCCTTACTTATTATTTCTCTTGCCCGAGTGAGACTTATTTCTTTTTCACCGGATATTTTTTTTAAGTCTTCATACTCGGGTTTTATTTTTTCAGCACCTGAAGGAAGAAAATATTCCTTTATCCTGCACGATCCTATAGAACTTTTAAAATCTACTATTTTTCTTTTAACAACAAAGCGCTCAAGTTTTTTTGTCCTGAATCCCGCCGTAGAAGTATAGTTAAAAATAATATTCTGAATCTTCTGGAATTCTTTCTCTTCCGCAAGAATTGATATCATATGCCCGGGGCGGGATTTTTTCATAACAACGGGTGTTATATAAAAATCCAGTCCGGCTCTTGATATTTTTTTTGTAAAAAAAGAAATATCTTCCGGAGTCATATCGTCAACATTAAATTCAATCTCCATCACATTCCCCGCAGAAGACAGAACCCTTTCTCCTTTAAAAATTCTTAAAAGACTTCTTTTTCCTATACCGTATGATATTTTTTCAACAACCATGTCGGGGCGCCCTATATCTGCCGAAACTTTTAAAAGAGCGGCAGCCGACGGGGTAAACATCTCCTTTTTTTCACAAGAAAATTCCACAGGTATGCCTTTTAGAATTTCTGCCGTGGCAGGAGAAGGAAGGGGTATTGTACCATGAGCCGATTTCATGCTTGCGGAGCCTAAAACAGGAGGAGAAAAAAAGAGATTAAGGGAATCACTCATTATATGATAGGCGGTAATTTCGGCAAACTTATGGGGAGCGGAAAGCTCATGCAATTTCACATCATAAGGATCCATTGCGTGAACTGCGGCTTCGGCTTTAAATAATTCCGCGTAAGTATCCACAACTTTTTTCTTTATATTTTCTTCCAGAAAGGATTCTTCAAAAAACTTTTTTATTCCTTTTAAATCAGGAGGAGCACTTACCCCCTCAACTTTAAAAGATACCCGTGTTCCGGATATTGCATTCAAACGCACTTTTTCTGAATAAATTTTTATGCGGGTTTTTTCAAAAGAATTTAACTTTTCACTTAAATCATGGCCTCTGTAGAGTTCAAAAAGAGCCCCGCACAGCATATCTGCCGACGCTCCCTGAAAACAATCAAAATATATCATGAAGACTCTTCACCATTGTTTATAAGGCCCGCCGAATAGCCGGCACCAAAGCCATTGTCAATATTAACTACTACAACTCCGGGAGCACATGAATTAAGCATAGTAAGAAGCGGGGCTAAACCCTTAAAGCTGGCCCCGTACCCGGTAGAAGTGGGCACCGCTATTACCGGAGCTCTGACCAGT
>JBNJFW010000126.1:0-4510 GCA_051747165.1 Elusimicrobiota bacterium
TTCAGTATTTTATTTAAAACTGCACCGATTATTATCCATACTAAAACCAGGGTCCCTATGAAAGGAACAAAACCTGCCACCCCATATTCTCCCAGCAATCCCGAAACCATGGCCATCTGGGCCATGCAGGGAACGGCGATAGCCATAAGAGTCATGGCAATAAAGCGCTCACGCTTTGTCTCCATAATTCGCAAAGAAAGGGCTCCGGGAACATTGCAGCCCAGCCCCAAAAGCATGGGAATTATCCCGAAACCATGAAGTCCTACCCTGTGCATGGCATTATCTGCAAGGACGGCAAGCCGGGGAAGATAGCCTGAATCCTCAAGAACAGACAAAATAAGGTAAAAGGCAAAGACATAAGGCAAAACCGCACCCAGCGGAACAAAAAGTCCCGTGGTCAATATCCCGAACGACTGGCCAAAATCTATCTGCCCCTCTATAAGTTTACCGATTAGAATATCATGGAATATGCCGCCGGAACCAAGTATAACCGAAAGCCTCATCATAAGAGGAGACCACATTTTTTCAAACAGCGGTTCGCTTATATTCTCTATAATACCCTCTCCGATAAATCTTATAAGAAAAAACGCTGCCAGGGCGGCCGCAGCGGCTAGGGGCAGCCCGGTGAGCGGTTTTACGGAGAGTTCTCCCAGTCTTTCCGCTAAGCTGTGATGGCGATGAGTTGTCTTCTGAACTTTTTCTATTATATTGCCTATCACCTGCCATTTTTCCTCATTTTTGAAGTCAAAATCCGTAACTTTTGCCTCTGGCAGTTTCTCAACGAGCTTTTTAATACCCTCGCCCGTAATCCCGCATACGGGCACGCAGGGAAAACCAAGCAACCGGCTCAGCTTAGCAGAATCGATTTGCACTCCGGTATGAATGGTCTCATCCCAGAAGTTCAAAGCCCCAACCATGGGGAATTTTCTTTTCAGAAGCTGGAGGGTAATATTCAGGTTCCTCTCCAGGTTGGTTGAGTCCAGGACATTTATGATTACAGTGTCTTTTCTGTCACTGTCCTCTATCATTTTCATGGAAACCTTTTCCGCCTCCGATGAAGGATCCAGCGTATATGTACCGGGAACATCTATTACCTCGGTTTCTTCGCCCTCCAGGCGCATTATTCCTTCAGCAAATTCTACCGTAGTTCCGGGATAATTAGATACAATTACCTTTGCTCCGGTAAGCCTGGAAAATATAACACTTTTCCCCACATTGGGGTTCCCTATAAGAAGTATCCTTCTCATTTTTTAATTTGCTTTAACCAGTATTTTTTTTGCCATACCGAAGCCTATGGCAAACTGAATATTGCCTGCCCTGACCATTACCGGCCCCCTCATAAGCTGGCCGCTTATCTTTACTATTTTTGTGCCTTTTCTTATTCCCATGTTTTCAAGTTTTTTGTTTAGACCCAAGCCACCTGTTATCCGGACAATCTCAGCGCTTTGCCCGTTATCAATATCGCTAAGAGCACTTATCTCCGTCATATATTCTCCTCGTATATTACTTTTTTTGATTTATTTAGATTATTGCAATCATCGCTCGGTCTTTTTTCGCAAGCGGCCTCTATTTCTTTTCCCCATTGGGCAGCAGTACTGTGCGGAGCTATATCCCGGATTTTTCTTACGCATAATACTGCTTTCCGCCATTTTCCAAGCTTCAACCAGCACATTCCAATTTCATATAGTATCATCACTGAACTGCTGTTTATTTGCAGACCCTTTTGCAACTCTTTAAGCGCTCGTTGGTAATCCCCGGATTCAAAGTAAAGTTTGCCCCGGTAGTAGTAGCAATCTTCTTTATCAGTGATGGGGTCCATGAACTTTACCTCCATTTTTTATAAATAATAATGGAAACACTATATCGCTAATACAGCAAGGGAGCCATACTGCAATAAACAAAAAGAAAAAAATAATAAAATAAGAAAACAGACTTATACTTTCCCCCACCGCCATCATAATATGAAACAGTGATGCCCATGTGCTAAGCAAAACGTGTCCCGAATGGGGGAATTTTGTGGCCGGCTTAAAAAAGGCTATTGCTACTCCGGCAAAGGCCAGAGGATTAATCAGCCACCACTTATCTATAAAACCTATATGGGGAGTCCTGTGGGGCATTGAAAGCAACACCTCTCCCAAATATGGTATAATAGAGTCACTTAAAGTCGCGATTCCTATAGAACCGACATATCCCACAAAAATAAGCATTAACAGTTTTTTGCCTGCTTTTCTCTTTCTCCTTTTATCCTGTGTATATATTCTATAAACGGAAGATGTAACAAAGGCGCTGAGAAAAACATGTATGGGATGAAAAAGATAAAACATCCGGTAGTGGAATCCGGAGGGTACGAAGCGCAAAAGCATCATAAGTCCTATGCCGCTTAACGCCCCTAAAAGAGTAAAAGGAATATGTTTTTTTAATTCCTTATAAATATGCCTTACCATTTTTAAGTTTCCTTTTTATCTGTTAACTTGCGAACGATTTCTTTTAGTGATTCACTCAGGGCTGAATCCGGGTATCTGCTTATATAATTAAATCCTTTATCCATTGCCTGCACTACATTCATATCCAGAGGCAGACTTCCCAGAAAAGGGAGGCCCATCTCCCCGGCTGCTCTCTCTCCGCCTCCGATATTAAATATTTCGCTTTCATGACCGCATTTGGGGCATACAAAACCGCTCATGTTTTCGATAAGTCCCAGTGCTTCAACATTCATCTCCCTTAAAAAAGAAACACATTTGCGAGCATCAAGCAGAGCTATCTTCTGAGGGGTGGTTACTATCACCCCTCCATCAATTTTATCCATCATCTGCACTATACTCATAGGCTCATCGCCGGTACCCGGAGGAGAATCAATTATAAGGTAATCCAGCTCCCCCCACTCAACCCCGCAAATAAACTGTCTTATCAGGTTTGATTTCATGGGGCCGCGCCAGATAAGAGGAGTATTCACCCCTTCCATAAGTGAAGCTGCTGAGAGCACTTTCATATTAGCTTTTTCAATAGGACAGATGTTATTATCACGAGACGATTTTAATTTTATACCTTCCATCCCCAGTGCCTTTACAGTAGAGGGGCCATGTATGTCAGCATCAAGTAATCCTACTTTTCTTCCCTGAGATTCTAAAACTTGCGCCAGAAGTACACTTACAGCCGTTTTTCCCACTCCCCCCTTATTTGATAATATCAAAATTCTATTTTTAACTTTTTCCAGTCGCTTTCCTGCTTTTTCTCTTATTTCTCTTATATTCATTAGCTTATCCTTTCTTTAATTTCCTGTTTTAAACTTTAACAGGCGCATACACCGTAAACGACTGCTCTGAAAGAAAATCGTATTCTTTTTCAAGCCGGTATCCTGCCTGCTGCATTTCTTTTATTATTTTCTCTTTTCTAACATAATGGCCAGCCTTTTTGCCGCAGCCTTCTTTGTAATCTATAATCGCCGCCCGGCCGTTACTTTTAAGCATGGGGCGCAGACTGCGAAAATAGCTCACCCGGGAAGCTATATGGTGAAAGGCATTTCGACAGAAAATAAGATCAAGGCTTTCCCTGGAAACCTTCAAAGGGGGGGCAAGGGTATTGATATTGAGCTTTTTTCTTTTAGCATGCCTGCTATATACTTAAGAAAATCCAGGTTTGTATCTACCGCATATACTTTTCCACCTCTTTGCACTTCTCCGGCAAACCTGAAGCTGTAATAACCACCTCCGGCACCTATGTCCGCTATATTCCAGCCCGGCAAAAGAGACAGTTCTTTTACAATTTCCTTACTCATATTTCGGCTGGCCGCAGCTTTTCTGTTCAACCTGCGGGCTTTAAAGGGACTGAAAAATTTTTTCATTTCTCTGCTCCCGGAGCAACAAAATCCCCTGGTCCTTTAAAAAAAAATTTCCCATAAAATATCCTTCCTGAAACTAGAAACTCATTTTTAAGATGGTACTTCTTCTCTCTCCTGTTTTATAACAAGTGCCCCGCTCTCCACTCCCAGATGGCGGGCCACAACAGAGCACTTGGCCCTTAAAAGGAAGAATATTTTCTCATCTCCCCTCCCGGAAAGGGTTTCATAATTACCCTGGCCTTTTGCAATAATAATATCGGCTGTAGAATATATTTTCCTGAATTCATCACAGCAACTTTCCATGTCTGTGCCGGGAGATGAATCCCCATTTGATATTATCCGGCACAGCTTGTTAACTCCAGTTTCAAGGGCATCTTCCATAATTGCGTCGTTAATCACCGCTTCGCCCCGCACCGCGTAAACTATGTTTAAATCCGGGTATTTCTCCCTTATAAAGGAAATAAAAAGTTTATCCATAACTATTTCACCCGCATTATCACCTATAAAAAGAAGCATTTTAGCCTTTTCCATCATTTCGCGCAGCTTATTAAAATCATTAACGGCCGGGCGGATCTTAAGTATTTCATCAATATCTCTGCTCCCATGGTTATCCTTTCTCTTGCCGGCGCCGCTGTCTATAATATTTCCGCCTGCAGACAGGAGGCAGGAAAG
>JBNJFW010000127.1:0-4471 GCA_051747165.1 Elusimicrobiota bacterium
TTCCCAGGCCATATTGGTTCCTTTTATGATCGCGGATTTCTTCAGACTGTCTTCGGTAGAGATATCTTTGGAAATACGTTCATATACTTTTTGAATGGACTGCGAAGAACTGGTAATATTTTCCAGGCTATTTTTAAAGCGGTAATTCAACACCCTTATATCTTTTCCCAGCTGATTGCTGATTTCACTGGTATACTTTTCCGGATAATCACCAAATCCCTCAAATATCTCTTTTATGTCCCGGGCAACAATAATACGGGGCCGGCTGGATATGACCTCGCCTTCCCGCACCTTAGTTTTTCCATCCGAGCCCGATAAAAAGTAGTATTTTACGTTGGAGGATCCGAAAGTGGAAATATTCTTCTCCGGCATTTTCAGAACCCGGGTGGCTTTCAATACATATTTAATTAATTTTTCTCTATCCATACCCTATCATGTTAACTAATTTAAGAGATAAATTCAAATTGAGCACTACCCTTTTGCTTCAAACTCACTTTTCGAGGCGCCGCATACCGGGCAAACCCATTCATCGGGCAATTTCTCAAAAGGCGTTCCCGGGGGTATATTGGCGTCTGGGTCACCTTTTTCCGGATCGTAAATATAACCGCATACACTGCATTCGTATTTTTTCATTTTAATTTTTCCTTTATTTTAAACTATAATTTACCCGAGCGTATTATTGACCATAAAAGCCAGACGCCCATTATGCTGGCTAGAACGAAACCGATAAACCCAAAAAGAGGTATATCATATATCATAGGCCCTCTTTGGACCTGAATTACAAGAGAGGACCCTATAATTAAAGCGGCAATAATTATACCGAATGTCAGCCGGTTTGAGAGCTGGTCCAGCGTATTTATTAAATCTTCGAGTCCGACATGTTTAAATTCTATCTCCAGCTGCCCTTCTTTGAGCTTTTTAAGAATCTGCCCCATTTGAAGCGGTAATTCTGAAATAAAGCGGCTGAAACTTTTGCCCATGAGTTTCCAGGATGTAAACATATTTCCGGGCTTGAATCTTTCCAGGTAGACTTTTTTCAGTTCCGGTTTAAGTACTTCAAGGGGGTTAATATCTGGGTCCAGCATTTTGGAGCTTTCTTCGGCCAGCCCCAGGGCCCGCATTACCAGGGCGTAAGCCGGGTTAATTGAAATTTTGTAATTGTTGAGCATCATGGCGATTTTCATTGAGGCCTTTCCTACAGACATCTCCTTTATAGGGACTTTCACGTGCCTTTCGGTTATTTCCATTATTTCCTTTATTAAGGACTCTCTGTCTATTTCACCTTCAAAATCTCCCATGGACAGAACCTCGTGCATAATCCATTCGGGTTTTGAAGAGTGAATGGCCATAAGAAGGTCTATTAGCTGTTTTCTCATGGAAAAACTCAGCCTCCCAACCATGCCGAAATCCAGGTAGGAGATTTTTTTGTCATCTGTAAAAAGAATATTACCCGGATGGGGGTCCGCGTGAAATAATCCGTCCCTTAAAGCCTGCCTGAAAAAAGATTTAATTGCGATTAAAGAAATTCTTTTTTTGTCTCCTCGGGTCATGGCGGCTTTACTAATAGAAAGGCCCCGGACAAAATCCATAACCAGGACGCTTTCGGTACTGAGTTCTTTTTTTACCCGGGGTATAAAAACATCTTCCATATCAAGATGATTTTCACGGATTTTTGAAAGAATAAGGGCTTCCCTCTTAAAATCCAGTTCCATATTTAAAGTAGATGTAAATTCCCGGCTTAGTCTCATAAGCTGCAATCTTTTTGCCTGCGGAAATTTTTCTTCAAGGTACTTTGCCAGCAGTTTAATGAGTTTTATATCAGAGGCAACTTTTTCCCGGACACCCGGCCGAAGGACTTTAACCGCTACTTTGCCTCCTATTAGCGGCTGTGCCTCATACACTTGAGCCACTGAAGCGGAAGCTATGGGCTTTTGGTTAAAATCCTGAAATTTTTCTCTCCAGTTGTCTCCCCATTCTTTTTTTAATACATTTTCAACTTGTGAAAACGGTGTCTCTTTGACATCGTCCTGCAGTTTAATGAATTCTTTAATATATTTTTCCGGCAGTATGTCGGGCCGGGTGGAGGCAAACTGGCCCAGCTTTATGTATGTAGTTCCCAGTTCTTCGAGAGCCAGGCGCATTCTTTCTTCTTTTGTGTGTGATTCAAGTTTTTTCTGGGCGCGGGGAAGAATAAATCTTCCGGGTATTGAAATATTTCTGAATATTTCTCCAAACCCATAGTTTGCCAGCACAGTTATGACATCTTTCATGCGCCGGATTTCATTACTTCCGAGTTTTGCAAAATCAGTGATCTTCATGAATGTATATTACAAAATATTTTTACTGCTATCAAATTTATTTATCCTATACCAGACGAAGATTTAAAAAACAGCATAATTTAGACAGTACATTTAGTTGAAAATTTTTTTTAATTCAATTAAGTCACTAATTATATAGTCGGGGTTGGAATTTCTTATATCTTCTTCTTTTCCTATTCCGTGAGTTACGGCGCAGGTTATTATCCCGGCTTTTTTTCCGGTCTTAATGTCCAGGTCCATGTCGCCCACTATAACAATTCTTTCCCTTTTATTTGTCCATTTAAAAACTCCGTCCAGAGCACAGCCGGCGGGTTTCAGGCATCTTTCATTATCGCCGCCCATCACTTCTTTAAAATAGTTTTCAATTCCGTGCTCTTTTAAAGTAATCAGGGCTTTTTCCTTTTCCCTGTTTGTTAGCAGAAAAATTAATTTTTTTTGGAAATGCTTAAGTATTTCTCCGGCATGCGGGTAAAGCTTGTTTTTTCCGGAAAATTTCTGGCTGTATATATTTAGAGCCGTATCCAATAAATGCCGATTTTCCTTACCTAAAGCTCCGGCAATCAGCTCTCTAACTCCGGACCCTATACAAGATGCGATTTCATCATGGGGTTTTTCCGGCAAAGCCATTTCTTTTAATGTCTGGTTTACGGAGTCCACTATGTTATCTTTTGAATCCGCAAGAGTACCGTCCAGGTCGAAAATGATAGCGTCTATTTGTTTCATAAGTATCAGTTTAGCAATTTATTTATAACTCTGAGCAGGTGGTTTGGATTTATGGGTTTGACTATGTACCAGTCCGCATTTTTTTTCATGGCGGTCTCAAAGTCGTATCCCATATCTCTGGCCGATAACATGACTACTGGAATATCTTTTGTCAGCTGATCACTTTTTAGTATCTCGCAGGCTTCAAATCCGTTCATTTCCGGCAGGTTTATGTCATAGATTATCAAATCCGGACTGATTTTTCTTGCTTTTTTCAGTCCGGTTTTTCCATCATAGGCTGTAATGACGCTGAACCCTTTTCTCTCCAAAATTGTCTGAAGGATTTTTATGGTTGAGGCACTGTCATCTACTGTAAGAATTTTCTTTTTTTCAATAGTCACTTAAAAATCTCCTGTCTAATTACTTCTCTCTCAGCATTCCTTGTCTGGGAGCAATTATAGTTAAGATACTTAAATCTTTCAAATTAATTTACCGGTAGATAATTAAGGAAGCAAAAGATAAAAGGGATACACAGGGATATTTCTCAAAATCCAGAAAGCAATTATTATTGCCAGCAGAAACCAGCTCCAGAAGGCTTTTTTAAAAAAAACAGGCAATGCTTTGTTGCTGATTGAAAAGGTCAAGGAGTAAATAAGGTTGTATAATATTACCGGCATTAGTATTACAATAAGTGGGTTGAGTTTAAATGCGTTAAAAAATCTACCCCTGAGAATCTGGTGGGTTGCACGCAAAAAGCCGCAGCCCGGACAGGCCAGTCCGGTCAGGGAATGAAATAAACATGGGGGATATATGTTGAAAACAGCGGGGTCAAAATAAAAAACAACTAAAAGCGCTAAAAAAATAACAGATAATATAGCAATATATTTTGAACTCCGGTAGATTGAAAGAAGAACAGCCCGCATAAACTAGAACCCTGATATCAAACCTGCCAGCATTATCATTATGTAGTAAAGAACAGGCAGGAGTCCGATAAGAAATCCTATTCCTGCCCATTTTTTGGCTTTGTCCGAATAATAGGATGCTCCCGTATAATCTCCCGCTTCTAACTTTGCCTGGGCCCGGGCGGCATTTACAATCCCCACTATGCCCAGGGGAAGGCAAAAGCAGAGAGTGACAATAATGGAATGAACAAGATAAGTGCGCAGAGCATATCCTCGTCTGTCTCTTTTGTCGGCTTGTTTAAGAACTGTCGAACAGCCCTGGCATTCAAGAGCTCTGTCGCTGTTCTGCATTCCGCATTTAGGGCATTTTTTCATCTTCTGTTTCTCCTTTTTTCTTTAATATTTAAATCCTTCTACCATAAAATATATTATTATTGACATTAATCCCAGTGCAAACCCTATCACCGCCCACTTTTTTGCTTTTTGAGAGCAGTAGGCGGCTCCCGAGTAATCATCTTCCTGCAGTTTTGCCCTTACCTGGGCAGCATA